>JAHEEB010000863.1 GCA_024640925.1 Bacteroidota bacterium
GAAACTGTGAGCATATATTCGAATTGAGGAACAAGTTTATCGTCTGGTCTTTTTTGAATAGCTTGTTTTGAAAGTACAATTACCTGTGAGTAATTCCTGTTCTCAAATTCATTATAAACAGTAACATAGAAGTTGTTGAACTCTTTATCTTCCTGTTCAATCTTTCTAAAGTAATCCGGATCGGTTAAAACCTTAGCATAGTTGCTGTTTGGATATTCAGAAATAATTTTTTGCTGATAAAATGAAACCAGGCTTGCATCCTGAGTTGTTTTTCCGATAGAATAAAGTTTATAATAAACCTGGAGTTTGTTTTCATAGGTTGGATATCTCCTTAATAGATCTTTGTATGACTCCTGGGCTTTTTTGTAATCCTTGAGTTCGGTAAAATATATATTTCCTTCGATAAAAAGAGCTTCTTTAATCCGGCTGTGTGATTCGGCTAAAGCACTATCAGTGAATGGAATATTATACAGGTAATAATCTCTCGAATGTTTATCGGTACTTCGTGCTTTTTTACTGGTTTCGGTGCCACTTTCTTCTGGACCAGTTTCGGTTGAAGAGATTTCACCGGGTTCTGTACTACTAACACTCTTATTTTTTCTACGCCAGTTATCTTCAAGTTTCCTTGCACCCCATTTTCTTTTAAAATCTTGTCGTCCCAAATTTAGAGAGGTTGAATTATAAAAATACCAACTGGTTTCTTTTGCTGTTTGCAACTCAAATTGTTGCTGGGTAGCGCTAGCATCCTGCTCTATCTTCTCTTGTTCCTTAATCCTGGCTTCCTCTTCCGCTTTTTTATCCTCTTCAATAATTTTATCGATAAAAGTATATAACTCAGGTTTGGGCATCTTAGCCAGCAACTGAACACTATCCTCAAGTTCAACAGTCTGTATCTGTTCAACCAGCTGGGTAAGGCTTTGCGATTTAGCATTAATTATTGAGTAATTGGGGTAATCAGCGTCGATTATCCCTACAGCACTATCGTAATATGCCTGTGCCTGAATGTAATTCATGCCATCGTAAGAAATATCGGCAATTGTGAGGTAGGTACGTGCTTTTTGTAATGAACTTTCTTTGTTTGCTCCTGCAGATTTCTTGTAATATTCAACGGCTTTAGTTTTATCTCCCTCTTTTAGATAAAGGTTTCCCCAAGCATAATAAATCTGGTCCTGATAATCGATATTTTTATCGTCTTTGAGCAATTTCTCTAATTCTTTCTCAATCGTTTTAATCGATCCTTTGCCGGTTTCGTAAGTCAAGGCAAGGTTAATTCTTGCATTAAAAGTCATTTCGTAAGGAGGATCTAATTTGATTACTATCTTGTAATATTTCGAAGCTTCGGAGTAATTATCTAATTTCTGGTAGAGTTGAGCAATAATATAATTATAGCGCTGCTTATAATAGCGCGAATGTCCTTCATCAATAGCCTTTTTTAAGTATTCGATAGCTTTTTCATAATCGATTTTAATTATACTAAAATAGGCAATAGTAGCATTTAAATCAGAATTTAGATGTTTAGGGAAAAGGATGTCTTTTGTTAGAGATTCGATAAGTTCATCGGCTTCTTTGTTTTTTTTCTTTTCTATAGCAATTCGCGCCAGCCAAATTTTAGCCTCATACGCATTCGGATCGCTGGGGAAATTGGTTAAAATATATTGAAAGGTTTGTGAAGCCTGTTCATATTGTTGTTGGTGAAAAAAAGATTTTCCCATGAGCAAATATGCATCATCAACCCATTTATTATATTCGGTTTTACTGTAAAACTCACGTTCTTTATCTGAAAGTTGTTGATCTTTTTTTAATTCTGGTTTAGCGGTAATTGAATGGGAAGAAATAAGCTTGGTGGCTTTTTTTATGGCGCGATCCATATCACTGTTTATCGTTGAAAGGGCAGTTTTATCCGCATAGATAAAGACAGGGATTATTTCATTGAAATCATCTTTATTATTTTTCTCTAGGGTAAGCATCCCTTTTTTATAGCTTTCGGTTCCATTAAACAATACATTATAGTGGGCAGTAAGGTTATGATAAGCCCTTGTAGAAGATGTATTTTTCTTGGTTGAACATGCAGCAAGAACGCATATTACTGCAATAACCCCGTATTTTAAAATTCGTTTTTTCAATGAATCAAATATTTTCAGGCTGATATAATAACTTGAATTAGTCAAACATATTTTATGCAAAAATAATTTTCCTGTTAAAATTGCCCGCAGAATAACAGGAAAAGTAATAAATAAAATTTTAAACAGCTTCCAGAGCCTTTAATTGTGGCCATTCTTTTCTGATAGCTTGTTCAATACCCGCTTTTAATGTCATAACACTAAAAGGGCAACCCTCGCAGGCGCCAAGTAAACGAACTTTTACAATATTGTCGTCGGTGACTTCCACCAATTCTATATCACCACCATCAGCAACCAGATAAGGCCTCACAGACTCTATTCCTTTGTTGATTTTATTGAGTATTGTTTTTTGAATATTTTTTGTCATATAGTGGCTTGTTGTTCTATTTTATAGTTTGTGATACATGTTTAATTACTTCTATTCGAACATTGTGGGCAAGGTTTTTAAAATAATTAGATACTACATCTTTTCTTAATACAGCAGGTGTACCATTGTCGCTATCTTCGCAAATGCTTTGAATAACTGGTATTTGACCCAGCAAAGGTATGCCAAGTTCTTTTGATAGTTTCTCGCAGCCACCTTTACCAAAAATATAATATTTGTTGTTGGGTAATTCTTCAGGGGTAAACCAGGACATATTCTCCACTAATCCAAGTATTGGAATTTTTAATCCTTGCTTGACAAACATATTAATCCCTTTCAGAACATCGGCTAGTGCTACCTTCTGGGGTGTACTT
>JAHEEB010000864.1 GCA_024640925.1 Bacteroidota bacterium
ATAACGGACCGGTTTATCCTGTAAATCCAAAGGAAGATGAGATATCGGGACTAAAGGTGTTTCACAGTATTCAGGAACTTCCACAAACCGATTTAGCTATTTTAGCTATTCCGGCAAAGGTATGTGTCGAATCGGTTGAAATTCTTGCCTCAACCAAATCTACAAGAGCATTTATCATTATATCAGCTGGGTTTTCGGAAATCAATGGAGAGGGTAAAATCTATGAGCAGAAACTAAAAGAACTTGCCAGCCAATATTCTCTTTCTATTATCGGGCCAAATTGTATCGGGGTTGTAAATAATTTTTATTCGGGAATATTTGTTTCTCCTGTACCGCCAATATATGATGACGGAGTTGATTTTGTATCGGCTTCAGGGGCTTATTCCGTATTTCTGTTTGAGGCCGCAGCAAAACAGGGTTTAAAGTTTGGTTCTATTTATAGTGTGGGCAACTCAGCAACTGTTGGAGTAGAAGAAATATTAGCATATTGGGATGAGACTTTTCAACCAGGTTTTTCGTCTAAAATCAAACTAATATATATTGAACAGATAAAGAATCCGGATTTGTTTTTCATGCATGCCAGTTCTTTATTTAAGAAGGGCTGTCATTTAATTGTTATAAAACCGGGTGAATCGGAAGCAGGAGCTAAAGCAGCTCTTTCGCATACAGGTGCATTGGCAGGCGACAACAAAGCATTAGGAATACTTATGGAAAAAGCAGGAGCTCTGAGATGTTACAGCCGGGAACAAATGGTTTATCTTGCCTGTATACTTCAACAGAGGGAACTTAAAGGGAAAAATATTGCAGTTATTTCTGATGCAGGAGGCCCTGGAGTAATGCTGGTTGATCAGCTTAATAAATCAGGCTTTAATGTGCCTGAGTTTGAAGCCCCGGTTAGAGAAAAAATTATTCGTGAACTAAACCCGGGTGCTTCTGTCATTAACCCGGTTGATATGCTGGCTACCTGCAATCGTGAACAGTTAGCTTTTGTTATCGATGTTTGTAATAATCTTCGAAATATCGATGGAATAGTTGTGATTTATGGAAAAACCGGTATGGAAGATTTAAAGTGGACTTACGAAGTATTAAGTAATTCCATTCAAAAATGCAGCAAACCTGTTTATACAATAGCTCCATCGGTTAATACAGCCGCTGATGAGATTTCATATTTTACCGGTGTAGGTAATATGGTTTTTTTTGATGAGGTTGTTTTTGCTCAGTCACTGGGACAAGCTGTAAACAGGCCCAAAATATGTGGACGTGAATTATATATTGCACCTCAGGTAGATATTAACAAAACGGAAAATATTGAAATACTGAACGAAGCTGAAGTGCTTGAACGGCTGGCAAGTTCAGGTATACCAATGGTTAAAACACTGATAGTTTCTAGTGTAGAAGAACTATCTCGTGCTGATAAATTAACTTATCCGGTTGTTGCCAAAGTGATGGGTATTTTGCATAAGACCGAAGTAAAGGGAGTGATGCTGAATTTGAAGGATTCTGTTGAACTGTTGCATGCATATCGATATCTTTCAGCCATTAAAGGATCAAAAGGTGTTTTAGTTCAGGAAATGATAAAAGGTACAGAGTTGTACCTTGGAGGAAAGATGCATCCGGGTGTTGGTTATTCAGTGCATGTTGGATTAGGCGGTATTTTTATCGAGCTCATTGCTGATATAGCTTCATCTCTTGCTCCCGTTTCTATTGAAGAAGCAAAAGAAATGATTGAATCATTAAAATCATCGAAATTGTTCAGGGGTTTTAGAAATTTGCCCCCGATCGATGTGGATTCCTTTTCACAATGTGTTGCTTCTTTCTCGCAGATTTTCAAAAAATATCCTGATATTTTCGAAATAGACATCAATCCGCTTTTAGCTACAGGAAAGGAATTTGTGATAGTTGATGCCCGAATCCTGGTTCATAATCA
Source organism: Bacteroidota bacterium (assembly GCA_024640925.1). Classification (GTDB taxonomy): domain Bacteria; phylum Bacteroidota; class Bacteroidia; order Bacteroidales; family UBA10428; genus UBA10428. Next base: position 1,928 of record JAHEEB010000864.1, read on the forward strand.
GACAAAATAACACCAGATCAATAAAAGCACAAAAGAGCAGAGTTTTGAAACAACTTTGCTCCTTTGTATTTATTTTTAAACAAATAATATTATTCTCCCGTTCTGAAAGAAGAAACAGGCAAACCTTCCTTATTTGTGAGGTTAGGCTGGGCATCATCTTCCCATGCAAAACGTACAAATTTTGGGTCTTTCACTTTCGGTGAAGAAACAATTATGTTCTCACCTTCAATAATTGCTACAGCAGAACAATAAACTTTGTCAGCACCGGCAATCTCAAAATAAGTAAGCCTATCTCCTTTACAGCTGAGACCACTTCCAATATTATCAAAACTAAGAATTCCTTTACCATCCTTAAATTCGCATGATTTGTAAACCGGACCTGCATAAACAATCTTTTTTCCATAATCTTTTGCCAATGCCCAATTAGCAAGTCTTTTACCAACATCTTGTTTGTTACCTGGATGAATAGTTGCGGCGCTACCAATATCCATTATACAAACCATACCTGTGTTAGGTGTACTCATAGTCATTAGCTGAGCTTCGCGTATTTCTGCAGCCGGACTGGGTTCTGTTTCACCGTAATTAAAAGGTGCTATCTGTACATAATAGAATGAGAAATCGCCCTGTCCCCATGCTTCACGCCAACTTTTGATCATATTGCGAAATAGTACCTGATATTGTTTTGCCCTGCCAATGTTCGACTCGCCCTGATACCAAATAGCACCCTTAATAGTATAAGGCACCAAAGGCGATATCATCGCATTGTATAGTGTGGTGGGTGTATTCGGATTAAAAGCTTGTGGCACAGGCGGAATATTCCTTATGTTGGTCGTATCATTAAAAACATAAATTGAGCTTTCAAAAAATAAAGCAATAGGTTTATACTTCCAGTCACCGCTGAGATTTACTATAGTTTTATTCCCTTTAGCGA
>JAHEEB010000165.1 GCA_024640925.1 Bacteroidota bacterium
CATCTAACCCGATTGAAGACAATAAGCTAAGTGAAGCTATTGTTGGTATTCACCTGTTTAGTGAGGATGAAGATGCTGATTTTATTTCCTGTATTGATAATGAAGAATTAGAAGAAATAATATCGGAACTTGAAAAAGTTGATTTCGAGAAATTGAAACAAACCTTTGACCCTAAAGAATTTCAAAAGAATAAGATTTATCCTGAAGGAATTTGGAAAACAGATAAACAAGAGTTAATGAAAGAAATGGAACTAGCTTTTAAAGACATTTTGGAGTTTTACAAAAAGGCAAAAGAAACAAATCATCATATAATTGTAAGCATTCTTTATCTCAGACTATCGTAAAGTTTTTAGAAAACAAAATCTTTTTATATTTGATAAAAACAAAAGATTATGATAGAAAGATGGAAAGACACAGCATTCGGAACGGATTTTGGTGGAGATTTCATGAATTTCCTGGAAGAAATTTCCACGAATACCCTTACAATGGCAGATGTTTTTAAAAATTGTGATCTGGAAAAATACTTTAGTAAACCCGAATTGTTAAACGAGAGAACAGACAATAATGTAGAATTATACAACCAGGATTTTGAAATGTATGTTCATTATGAAGATGCTGTAATTGCTTTATCGGCAATAGTTATAGAGTGTGTTGTTAATGGAAAAGCTGATTTGAGAAAAGCCTATGGATCAAAGACTCTTTCTTTTACCATAAGTAACCCGGAATTAGTAACACTTAGAAATGCTTTGGTTGAAATTCATGACAAACCGGAAAAGTATATATTATTTGAAATGTGCTTAGATGATGAAAGAGAAGAAACGCTCACTCACATGAATGAAATAATCGCTGAGCTCAATAAACATATTAATTAAGATTTTTCACTTAATAGAAAATGAAAATCAGCGAAATAGAGAAGAATACGATTGAACGAAAAAATCAGAAGTGTATTGATTCGGACTATGATAAGAGAGTTTTATATACTATAACTGACCGTCAATATCTGTCATACGATTTTAATTTAGTTTTATTTAATGCTTCTGAACTTCAATATAAAGCCTACCATTACAATTTTGACGATGGCTACGATGGAATTTATGAGATACTTGAAGATGAAAACTGTGATAAATCAACAGCTTTGATTTTTTATTGGAAAAACAGTCCTCTGTTTTTTGTAAACAACCCCGATTCAACTCATGCCATTCATTCCGATGGAAAAAAGCTTAAGGAATATATTGAAAAACGATATGTGAATAATGAGTTTAAAGAGGTCCTTCAGTTTGCTCCTCTCGATTTTATTAAAGGACCGATGTATATGTATGAAGAACTTTGTGAGAAAGAAGCTTTTTTACATGAAATACCCGATGAGATGTTTTTACCGGTAGGCATGTCATTTAAAACATCGGCCACTCACAGCGAATTAAACGATCACCTTCAGCTGAACAAATTAACAACATTATACTATTTTGATCCTATTAAATGTGAGAGTTTTAAGGATATTGACGGAGAAAGCTTACAGCATTTGTTTCTGATGAATAAATATTACAGGGATCCAGAACCTGGAGAATGGAAAGATTTAGTTCATTTGAGTAATCTAAAAACTCTTTGGGCTGACGGTCATGTTAAACTAAAAGGCCTTCAGGATTTGGAAAAATTCACAGAACTGGTTGACCTGAGGTTAAATGTACTAAATGAAGATTATAGTATTCTGAGTAAAATAAAAGGTTTAAAAAGATTATCTTTTTCCGGATCGAATGATCTTAAAATAATTAATACGTTAACTCAATTGCAGGGTCTGGAATTAAGGTGGTTACCCCATTTAGAAAACATTGAAGGAATTGATAACTTAAAAGATTTAGAATATTTAAAAATTGAAGGATGCAAAAAACTTAAAAACATACAGTCTCTTTTTAATCTGAAGAAATTAAAATTTTTAATCCTGAAAGAAATTGCATTGAATGCGAAAAACCTTGAAGGACTGAATCAGTTAAACATTGAAACGCTTCAATTAGATTGCAGAAAACTGAAACATTTAAATTTCCTGTATGTAAAAATAGACGAATTAATGCCTTCGCTTAAAGAAATTCACCTCTTCAGATACGATGATAATCCTGAACTCCCGGAAAAAATAAATAAGCTGGAAGAGAAATGTAAGATATATAAATACACCGGATTTAATGATTTTATTGCTAATTAACTAATCAAATTGAAAATGAAAAATTATGCTTCTGTAATAACCAGTATCTTGGTTTGTTCCTATGGATTATTTTCGTGTTCTATTGTAAAGAAGAATCACAAAACCAATGAAATTATAATATTTCAACCAGGTCCATCTGAAGGGATAGATGCATACATTGAGGACTGGCCAGGAGATAATTATCGGAATACAAATTGGGGCGATTACGACGCATTTGCTGCAGTTGCATGGACAGCAGGCGAACCTTTGGTTGTGAGATGCTTGCTAAAGTTTGATTTAACTTCTATAGCTACTGGAACTAAAATAAAGAATGCAACTCTTTCATTATTTTCAATAAGCACGCCTGGGATAGGCTCTGGTCATTCTACTATGAGTGGTTCAAATGACTTTGTTTTAAAGAAAATTGTTGAACCCTGGGATGAATATCAGGTAACCTGGAATACCCAGCCTGCCACTACCAGAGAATATGAGATTAAATTAAAAGGAACAAATATTGAAATGAAAGACTATACGGATATTGATATGACACGCCAGGTACAGGAAATGATAAACCATCCGGAAGAAAACTACGGATTAATGATTTGTCTTGAAGATGAGAATTACTATCGAAGGGTAGTTTTCGGAAGCAGCGATAACACAGACCCACAGAAACGGCCAAAACTGGTAATTGAAATCCGATAAGTAATTGTTTTGGACTAACACATATATTTCTTTATTAGCATGTATAAACTTAGTTTAATTATTCTTCTTTCATTTTTTATTTTCATTGAGTGCAATCTAAATTCCTCTAGTAAAGTTATTACAGAGTACAAACCATTCACTTCAAAAGAAATAACAGACACTTTAATAACCGAAGCAAAGACAATAAAACATAAATTCAATAATCGGGGTGTTAATTGGGAGAGGACAATCATTCTGCCAATCACTGGCAAGTTTGCTGAGGAAAGTCATTATGTAACCAAAGCCGATTCATTTAATAAAGTTTGGCCCATTGATTCAATTGAAAATATTGAAAAACATTTATTGCAGTCATTAGAAACATATAAGCGTTTTGATTCCACAATAACTTTTGAAAGCTTGTATAATAACTACTGGCATAAAGAATGGACACCAGCGGAAGGAGGTCATATAGGTCAAGGCTCAATTGGAGATATTCAGTTGCAAATGCTGACTCCGGAAACGGAATTATGGTTGTTAACCATGATGTGGGCTCCCGGCGAAAAGCCAAAAGCAGGGACAAAATTCATCTTATCGGCAAATGAAAAATCTGTAGTTGTGGTTGCTGGTTTTGAGACAGGCCCTGCCGATAAAAAATTCATGGGTGGAATAACAAGAGAAGTACATGCTTGGCTCGAAACCAATAGTGAATCGGAAATAAAATTAGAATATCTAAAAAACCAGCAAATGCCAGAAGGACCGACAATAAATTAAGAACTCATACCCAGCGAAATGCGATTGTTTCCGGATGGTATTCCAAGCAACCCGGTTATAAACCAATTTATTATAGACACGGAAATTATCCGTATTGATTGCAATATTTACGGAAATTATCCGTACATTTGTATAAATCATATCCTTCGATGGTAACTAAAGTTAAAACAACAAATAAAGCTCGATTTGATGCGAAGCTATCGAACGAGCAAAAAGAACTTTTTGAGTATGCAGCAAGATTAGGAGGCTTTCGTACCTTAACAGAATTCGTGATTTATTCTGTTCAGGAAAAAGCAAAAAGTATTATCGAAGAACATAATTCAATTCTGGCTACTCAAAAGGATAAGGAAATTTTCTTTAATGCTCTTTTACATCCGAATAAACCAAATGCCAAGCTGCAAAAAGCTGCAAAACGTTATAAAGATGTAATATCGAAAAAATGACCTATCTTACTATTCCTTTAACCTTTAATTATAACAAGGATAATTTTTCTTGTGGCAAAATTGCCCTTGATGACTATTTACATAAACAGGCTAATCAAGACATTAAAAGAAAGCTATCGGTTTGCTTTATTTTACCAGATAAAAATAATATAAAAGGATATTATACATTATCCAACGATAATATTCCTCAAAAAGTTTTACCCGCTGAAATAAATAAAAAGATGCCTAAATCATACACTAATCTTCCTGTAACTTTATTAGGAAGACTAGCTGTGGATAAAAACTATCAGAGACAAGGAATAGGAGAAATACTATTACTCGATGCACTTAAAAGAAGCTATGATGTCTCGAATGAAAGTATTGGATCAATGGCTGTTATTGTTGCTCCATTAGACAAAGAAGCAGTTAGCTTTTATAGAAAATATGGATTCATAGAATTGCCAGACAGCGGAAAAATGTTCTTGCTGATGAAAACAATCATCCAGTTATTTAATAAGTAAATGGATGATTAATTTAGTCAACCACAAACTTTTTCTTTTCCTTTTTGCATATATGTTTAACCGCTGTCTTACCCGATAGTACCGATGGTGGAAGTCCACCACCCGGGAACAGCCATTGACCAGCCAGCCAGAAATTATTTAGACCTGGAAGGGTATTTTTCAACGTTTTGGAGATGTTATTCGGAGATGGCATAAATCCTTCGTATGAACCTTTCCAGACCCCGGTATACTTAATATTCGTTATAGGTGTAGCCACATCAACAACTTCTATGTCAGTTAAAATTCCGGGATAATGCAATTCGAGAATAGCAATTGCATCTGCTTTGATCCTTTCCTTCTCCGCTTTATACTCATCGTCTTTCAAATCTTTCCAATTTTTCCAGGGAGTTTCGAAACGCAGAACAATAACTGTTTTCCCCTTGGGCGCCATGGTCGAATCAAAAGAATAATTCATCAGCGAATATCCATTTTCCAGCACTGTTGAACCAATTCGTTTCCCTTTGGCAATGATGGATTGCGCAATATATGCCGACTTCTTCTCTGCTTTTATACCGAAAGAAACCTGTACCAATGGAGTGAAAAGCTCCCACGATTCATATGCATTGGTTATTTCCTTCGAAACATATTTTCCTTCAAGCATATCATATATGGTAGAATGTCCATCAGCAGCACTTATAACATAATCACTTTTCACAATAGTACCATCGGATAAAACCACACCAGAAGCAGTATTGTTCTCTACAATTATCTTTGTTACTCTTTTATTGGTAGTAAGTTTTCCGCCAAGCGATTTATAACGTTCTTCCATGCTCATCGAAATAGGCAATGAACCTCCGATAAGATAGCCTGCATTTTTCTGATTAAACCATCCCAACATCATAATAAAGGCCAAAGCAGAAAAATTGCGATCACCAAACAGGTTGTTCATGAAATAAGACAATTGCTTATTCCTGAAATTAAGTTCGTTGAAATATTCTTTACAGTTCTTCTTACCATATTTAATCAATAAAGGAAAAAAAGGCAACATACTTATTGCTGAACTGGTTGTTTTTATCAGATCCCAAAAACTCTTAACAGAACCAAGTGGCTCAAAGAAAGCCGCTTTTCTCATATCGTTACACATTCTTTTTATGCTTTGTGTATCTTCAGGAGCCATTTCTACCAGGTACTTTTCCCAACGGTCAATATTGGCATAAATAATAAATTCTTCACCTGTTTCACTAATTATTCCCGAATGAATGTCGTGATCAATAATGGTTGTCTGGTCGTTGATTACATTGGTTTCCTTCCAGATATCATGAAAAACACCTTTTGAAGATCCCACCAACCAGTGCAGGCAGAAGTCGAACCGATATCCTTTCCGATCCCAGGCAGTACATTGACCTCCAGATATGTTATGCATTTCGAAAACTTCGGTATCAAAACCGTTCAACTGGCCGTATATTCCGGATGAAAGACCTGCTACTCCTCCGCCGATAATACTAATTTTTCTTTTCATTTTCAGAGACCTTAATTTAAAGTTATATCGAATTATTGATACAAGGTCAAACATACGATGTTATGTCGCGAAAAGAAACCAAGTTTCGATAACGAAGGAACTTTTATCGGTAAACAGATGATTTTAAGGTGTCGATTGGATTCATAGATAAGAATGTTCTTAAATTGAAAATTTACAATATCAATTGGAATATAGGTTTAATGATAATTGGCAAATAAATGACAAAACTATTGATAAATTTATATTTTTGATTTTTAAAAACAGAAGTCTTTGAAAACGATAGTATCAATAATATTGCTTGGTTTCGGATTGATTATAAATGGATTTAGTCAATCCCAATCTGATTTGCTTGAAAGCGCATACCAGAAAAAGTCTAAAAAAATGTTGACTCAATTTTTCGAAAATTGGGCAAAAGAGGTGCAATCGAACGAAAGTAAGGCTTTAAATGATACAATTTCGGAAGCCTTTAAAGTTTTCAGGGGATTTTACAAACCAACAAAGCTTTCTTTTCTTACAGGTAATAAATGGGAAAATTCAATTTATTCAAAATCAAAATATTTCCTGGTACAGAATCGATTAATTAATATCTTCTTTGTTGACAGGGTTTATTATTCAAATCGGGAAACTGATTCCTTGACAATTGCAAAAATTAAGGAAGTGTATGAGTCCAATCAAACAATGCAATCACTTTGGATTAGTTATGATAAAAACGGGCGACTGGTTGATCGTGCAGTTAAAACCTTTGGTCCAAACAGTGATGAATATAAAATTTACAAATCAGTACTTGTCGACTCAATAAATGAATTTTATCCATCGATTGATTATGAAGATAAAAAGGCAGTATATTTAACCCAGGAATATTACAATCTCATTAGAAATTATTTAGAAAAGCCATATTCTAAGAGAGATTCCGGTGTAATTATACCCAAAAAAACAATAAACGAAAGTTGGAAAAGACATAAGTTTATTGATAAGCTGATTACAACTTTTTATAATCCGGAAAGCCGGTTTTTATACCTGGGCACGCAACCATATGCATATTCGATAACTTTTGATAAGAACATGAAGTTTGCTAAGGTCAACTATATAATGACTTTTAAAGGTGGCGAAGCAATACTTGAAAAACAAGGTGATAAATGGGTAATAATAAAAGGAGAAACAACATGGTACGACTTTAGAACAAACTACAACTTGTAGCTAAAATGGAAAAGTAAAAAAGTAAAATCAATATCTTATTCTTTTTTTCAAACATGTTCCATTTCATATTGAATATTCCTTCATCAAGTCCCATCAATTATTACTTTTGCTGCAAATTTTAACGAATGAAATCTTTTATTAATCCCGCAATTAATAGTATGACGCCTTTTATTGTGATGGAAGTTCTGGAAAAGGCTAAAGAAATGGAAAAGAAAGGCATAGACATCATTCACCTTGAGGTAGGGGAACCAGATTTCGAACTCCCGGATCTGGTTGCAGATGCTACCCGTAAAGCTTTATCCGAAGGTCATACTCATTATACCCATTCGTTGGGGGATTTGGAATTAAGAACAGCAATTTGTAAGTTATATTCCGATGAATATGGGATAAAGATAGATGCAGATTGTGTCGTTATTACCTCAGGATCTTCAGCTGCTATTTTACTTGCACTTATGACACTTTGTGGC
>JAHEEB010000865.1 GCA_024640925.1 Bacteroidota bacterium
AAGAATCGGTATTCGGGTATTTAAAACTAACATTTTTAAATTCAATTTTCGGAGAATTGTTTTTAAACTCTATACCTTCGCTTGAAGGAATTAGCGGTTTCCACTGTAAAAACCGTTTATAGTTTATAATTCGTAGTTTATTGTCATAAATGTGAGATATTGCATTGATTAACAAGTAAACACTAGCTGTGAATTGTGTTCCCATACCAGTATAGAGAATAAAATCGCCAAGAGTAAGAGATTTACCAATAATTTTAAAAACAACATATAGGGTAAGTGCAAATATCCCGGCTTTAGGCAAAATAGATGTTATTATTGCCCATACACACCTTTTTTTTACAATCGATTGTTTTTCTGAATACCAGATTTTCCAGATTGTTTTATAGCGTTCGAATAATGATGGGAACAGGTTAAATAGTTTAACTTCTTTGGCATACATCCGGGAAGTCATCATCGATTGGATATACTGTAATTTACGTTCTTCGGGAGCCCTGTTAAACATCCAGTTGTATATAAATGCTGTAAATTTCTTTTCAATAACAACAGCAGGAATATTAAGAATAATGAAGATCAATGGGAAAAGAAAATGTAACTGGGCAAGAACCACCCCTGTTGCAATAATTTGGATTGACGAACGAATTATGCCTGCTATGCCCCACACCATCGACTCTACAGAAGCGCTGTCCCTTTGAACATTTAATATACTGTCGTAATACAAAGGAGAATCGAAATAAGATATATCCAATTCAGCGCTTTTGCAAATAATTTGTTTATTCACATAATTATCTACCAGGTCTTTGTGGATACTTGTTAATATCTCCGATAATTTTTCCGTTGCAACAATAAACACTTCTAACAGGAAAAGGAAAACAATTAAATAGATGAGCGGTTGAATATTGGGGCTATTAATGCTGATAAGCTCAGTTAATTTGTCAATAATATCCTTACTTACATAAATTAAAAGCAAAGGAAGAAACGACATAATAAATTCGAGAAATATTCTTAAACAAAACAGTGCTTTTGATGATCTCCATGAAATCACCAGGCTAAACATAAAACTTTCCAGAACAGCCTGAAACCTTTCTTTTAAAGTTTTTTTTGATTTAATCATTGAATAATATCTAAAATGTAATTGTATAATTCGTTGATAGTGTTAAAAGAGCGTTCATTATAATCCTTTTTTACAGGTGTAAATTCGTAACTTTTGTTTGTTTCCTTAAGCTTAAGGATTATATCTGGTTCCAAATCGTCTTTTAGAAACTCAGAATGCAGAGAATTCGTTACAAAGATCAATAAATCGACATTATAACAATGAATTACACTCTTAATGAATTCCGTTTTTTCATTGACCGTGTCGAAACAAGGTAAAAATTCAAAATCAAATAAAACACCGGGAGAAAGGTCGGTAACACCAATGGCATAATATCCGTCGGTTTTAAAAACATCTGCTAACTCTTTTATAATCCAAAAGCACCTCGATTCTGAACTATCAATTATTTGAATGACGGGTTTGTTATTTATAATTTTCTCTTCATTTCCGGTAAAATTCCATTTATAAAACGAAAACCAACCTTTGCCTGATGAATTTTGAATATCGGAATTGGATAAAAAGCTTGTGTCGTTTAGATAGATTATATTTCTCTTTTGTTTAGTAACAGTATTTATCAGGCTTAGCTCCTCTTCTTTAGAAATAGAGTTCCTGTTTTCTATTAACAGTAAAACTGTATCCGATTCACTATTTTCAATTTTCGATAAATATAGCTCAACACCGTTTTTATCCTTAAAATTTGCCCTTTCAGAAACAGCAGACAAATTCAATGATTCTGCGATAGCGCCGGAGCCAATGGAAATTAAAAATCCCTTAGTAAGCCAGTCGGTTTTACGTGTTATTTGAGTTCCGTTTGTTGGGTTTATAGCATTAAGAGAGCAAGCATGTAATTTCTCTTTTATTTTATTGAGAGAAAGAGTTTGATTGTTTTTTAAAAGGTTAAAAACAAATGCAGTAATTCTTGGTGCAGCATAACTGTTGGCAGGGTAAAAGTTTTCTTCCTCTTCGCCACTAAGAAAAGCTGTATCTGATGGTGCAGTAATATCAATACCATCGATTGGATTCAAATGAGAAATAAAACTGTTGTTTTTCAGTATATTCTTCTTGTCAGATTTTACCCCGATAACATTCTCCAGGGAGGCTGGATACGAAACAATATCTTTATTATGGCATGCAGCAACAATTATTATACCCTGGTCGCATGCTTTATTGACAATTTCTCTGATAGATTCGAAATCCCGAAAACTGGTGCTGCCTATACTCATATTTACAATACGAATATGGTTATGCATGCACCATTCAATAGCTTTTATCAATTGGGCACTCAGCCCTTTTGCATCATTATTGAGAATTTTAATACTTGCAAAAACTGAATCGGGAGCATATTCGTTAATTATGTGAGCACATGTGGTTGCATGATTGTAAACAAATTTCTCACTAGTCCTCGGATAAACATCTAATTCCTCATTAATTTCGATATTGAACTTTATTTTATTCTCCTCAAAAAATGAGTCATTTACACCGTTGTCAATTATTGCAATACAATTGCATAAGTTCATCTCTTTATCTCCTGCAGTGTTTTACATATACCCGGCAAGGTACGTAAAATTCCTGATGTAAAATGTTCTGCCGAAAATCGTATATTAAATTCCTTCTCAATAAAATCGATAAAGCAAAGCATTTCTGTGGCCGTGAAACCAAAACCGGAAACGCCAAGGGAGATTTCTTCATAAAAAAACTTTTCCGGTACTTCAACATTAAATTTTGATTGAAAAATTGATTGGATTCTGTTTGTAA
>JAHEEB010000866.1 GCA_024640925.1 Bacteroidota bacterium
AATACTCCTATGGGTAAATATGGAGAACCAGCTGACTTGCAAGGTGCTTTATTATTCTTATTATCAGATATGTCTTCATTCATTACCGGAATAACAATTCCTGTTGATGGTGGATATAGTGCATTTGGTGGAGTGTAACCGATGTTTGGCTTATAACCTTATTTAATTGAATAACTAAAACTAATTTTCATGACTTCATTTGAAAAGCAAACTGGAAAAATGACGAATTACAGATGGGTAATCTGTGGATTGTTATTTTTCGCTACTACAGTTAATTATATGGACCGACAGGTTCTGTCATTAACATGGAAAGACTTCATCTCACCGGAATTTCATTGGACAGACAGTGATTATGGAGATATTACAGCCTGGTTTTCAATTTTCTATGCTATAAGCATGTTATTTGCCGGCAGATTTGTGGATTGGATGGATACCAAAAAAGGGTACCTCTGGGCTATTGGTGTATGGTCGGTAGGAGCCGTATTGCACGCTTTTTGCGGAATAGCTACCTCCGGTATCGCTGCAGGTCATTGGCTTGTAGGTTTTAAAGCTGCAAAAGAAATCATTGGAACAGTTGGTGATGTTGGTATGATTACAACTGTTAGTGTGACTTTATTTATTTTTGCACGCTTGGTTCTGGCTCTTGGAGAAGCAGGGAACTTCCCCGCAGCCATTAAAGCCACTGCTGAGTATTTTCCAAAAAAAGACCGTGCTTTTTCTACAAGTATATTCAATTCCGGTGCAACAGTGGGGGCTCTTATTGCTCCTTTTACTATTCCTGTGATTGCCAGGTATTACGGGTGGGAAACGGCATTTATTGTTATAGGCGCTCTTGGTTTTGTTTGGATGGGCTTATGGCAATTCCTGTATAAGAAACCTGATTCTAATCCTTCTGTAAACAAAGCAGAAATAGATTATATCCGCCAGGATACTTATGCAGAGACAGCAGCTAACAATAACGTAGAAAAAATCGAAAAGAAGATTTCATTTAGACAAAGCTTTAAATACAAACAAACCTGGGCTTTTGCTCTTGGTAAATTCATGACAGATGGTGTGTGGTGGTTTTATTTGTTCTGGACCCCTGCCTATTTAAGTTCAGTATATGGACTTAAATCAGATGATCCAAAAGCCATGTTATTGATTTCTTCATTATATACAATTACTTTACTTTCAATAATTGGAGGTTGGTTACCTACATACTTTGTCGATAAAAAAGGTATGAACCCATATGCCGGACGTATGCGTTCTATGTTGATATTCGCCTTTTTCCCTTTATTAGCACTTTTGGCTCAGCCACTTGGATATTATTCAGCCTGGTTTCCTATTATTATAATAGGTATAGCAGGTGCTGCTCACCAGGCCTGGTCAGCTAACATCTTCTCTACTGTTGGCGACATGTTCCCTAAAACAGCAATTGCTACCATCACTGGAATTGGTGGTATGGCTGGAGGTATTGGATCATTTATAATAAATAAAGGATCTGGCAGACTTTTCGATTTCGCCCGTAAAAGCTGGACTACAATCGATGGTCAGTCATTAGCTGATTTCAGACCCGAATGGTTCGCAAAAGATTTTAAACTATCCGACTCTATGCTTAAAGAACTTGCCGAAGGAGGAGCTCAAGTTGTTAACGGAGTTAATACCGGATATATGATTATCTTCTCGATTTGTGCAGTGGCTTATCTTATTGGATGGGTAATCATGAAATCACTGGTTCCAAAATACAAACCAATTGAATTATAACTCTAAAAAATGTTATGCCTATGGCACATATAAAATATCAAATTCGCTATGCTTCGCATCCTTCTGATGCAAAGGCATACGATACAAAACGTCTGAGGGAAGAATTCCTGATAGAAAATCTTTTTGAAAAAGATATGATCAACATGGTCTATTCGGATTACGACAGACTTATTGTTGGAGGAGCATTCCCTGTTGAAAAGGCTTTAAGCCTCGATACAATTGACCCTTTAAAAGCAGAATTTTTTCTTTCGCGCCGGGAATTAGGTATTATTAATATTGGCGGTACAGCCATTATTACCCTTGACGGAAAAGAAATTACTCTAGGTCATAAAGAAGCTCTTTATGTAGGAAAAGGCGTTCCAAAAGTAATTTTTGCATCTGCAAAAAAAATGGAGCCCGCTAAGCTTTATTTTAACTCAGCCCCAGCCCATAAAGAATTTCCATCGAAAAAAGTTACCCTTGCTGAAGCCGATTCACTGGTAATGGGTTCATTAAATTCTTCCAATGCACGAAAGATTAACAGGCTTATTGTAAACAGTATTGTTGAAACCTGTCAGCTACAAATGGGTCTTACAGAATTCCAGGAGGGAAGTGTCTGGAACACTATGCCTGCACATACTCATAGTCGTCGTATGGAAGCATATTTCTATTTCGAGATTCCAGAAAACCAAGCTGTTTGCCATTTTATGGGTCAGCCTCAGGAAACAAGACACATCTGGATACAAAACGAAGAAGCTGTTATTTCGCCCACATGGTCGATACATGCCGGAGCAGGTACTGCTAAATATGCATTTATCTGGGGTATGGGTGGCGAAAACCTCGATTATGGCGATATGGATGTTGTTACACCAAACAATCTCCGATAAATTTTATAAAAGTAATGATTGAAAAAGTAAAAATATGTCAGCAGAATTATTCAATTTAACCAATAAAGTAGCACTAATTACCGGTGGTACACATGGTATTGGTATGGCCATAGCTACAACACTGGGCCAGGCAGGGGCTAAAATTGTAGTTAATGATATTTCCGAGGAAAAACTTGCTTCATGCAAAGTTGAATATAAAAAGCGTGGACTCGATGTTTATACATTAGTTTTT
>JAHEEB010000166.1 GCA_024640925.1 Bacteroidota bacterium
TAATGGTTATCTAGGAATTCAGGTACTTTTCGATGAAGTATCGTATCGAGAAATGGAACAGGCTATGTCTTTTCTTATTGGAACAGAAGAAAAACGCATAGACGAACTCAAAAGCATTCTGATTGGAAATTCCAATGCAAAGTTTACAACGGAAGATTCCCTGATAATTGTTCCAACATTAAATGAAAAACAAAATGAAGCGTTAAATCTGGTTAAGAATGCTTGTGATGTTGCTATTGTTCATGGTCCGCCAGGAACCGGAAAAACAACAACCCTTGTAGAAGCAATTTTTCTGGTACTAAAAGAAGAAGAGCAGGTACTTGTTTGTGCTCCAAGCAATGCCGCTGTAGACCTTTTAGTAGATAAGCTAACTGATAAGCAAATTGAGGTTTTACGCATAGGAAACCCGGCACGGGTAACGGAAGAACAGTTATGCAAGACTCTTGATGCAAGAATTGCATGTCACCCATACTATAAAGAACTCAAGAAAATAAAAAGAAAGGCCGATGAATGTAGAAAGCTCGCCCGAAAATATAAAAGAAACTTTGGAACAGAAGAGCGTGAACAACGCAGACTTCTCTTTGAAGAAGCTGGCAAGCTAAAAGCCGAGGCCGAACAATTAGCGTTTTACATCTCGAATGATATTATTTCCAAAGCCCATGTTATAGCCTCAACCCTGGTTGGCTCTAACAACTACATATTAAAAGGAAAAAAGTACCGCACTGTATTTATAGATGAAGCAGCACAAGCTCTCGAACCAGCCTCATGGATTCCTATAATCAAAGCTGAGAGAGTTATTTTTGCAGGCGATCACTGCCAGCTTCCCCCTACAATAAAATCGATTGATGCCGCACGGGCTGGGCTCAATATTACTCTCTTTGAAAAAGTAATTAGCCGGAACAAGGCAAATGTAATGCTGAAAGAGCAGTATAGGATGAATAATCAGATAATGGGATTTTCTAACCGAATTTTCTATAAGGGTGAACTGATAGCAAATAATCGGGTAGCCAATTCTAAAATATTTGAAGAGGATTTTCCTGTTGAGTTTATTGATACAGCAGGTACCGGCTTCTATGAGCAAGTCGATGAAGATACTTTTAGCACGTACAATCAGGAGGAGGCAAATTTACTCATACGGCATTTTACTGATTATATCAGACAATTGGAAGCCATGAACTTAATGAAGGAGGTATTGAATATTGGTATTATTTCTCCGTATAAAGCCCAGGTAACTTTGCTTCAGGAAGCACTGAAAACAGATTTGATATTGGATCAGAATTCATTCAATTTGAGTATAAATACGGTAGATTCTTTTCAGGGACAGGAACGAGACATCATTTATATCAGCCTGGTACGCTCAAATGAGAAAGGAGAAATAGGTTTTCTGTCTGATATCAGAAGGATGAACGTGGCTATGACCCGCGCACGAAAGAAACTTGTAATTATTGGTGATAGTTCCACTATTTGTAGTCATGCCTTTTATAACAAACTTATGGACTATTTCAACGAAATAGGTGCCTACCGGAGTGCATTTGAATTTATGTAAAAAAAGAAAGTTTTTAAAATTATTTCCATCACTGGATTTTTTCTACATAACAGAAAATATTTCGACCTTTTTAAACAGCCATTTTAAATCTGATATCTTTCTGTTAATTGCTAAATAATTCCATTCATATACAGGATGAGAAAAATAGTAATTGTAATTACAGTAGTGGCGGAATAGTAAAGAAACCTGTTTTTTTTGAGATGATATGGAATCCGCCCAAATCGAATTGCCAGTATACCTGTCAGAATACCCACAACAGCTCCAAGAAAAGAACCCACTATTCCATCGGCTAAGGTCTCATATCCTACAAGATCACTATTGTTTTTTGTTGCGAGCTCTATGCCGATATATCCGAATAACATTGCTAAACCGCCTACAACCAATATTATTGAGTTGAAAGTACCTATCCAGTTGTTCTGAAAGCGATTATGAAAATAATGTTCTCTTAAATAAATATTTACAGCAACATATCCTATGAGGATTAAATAAATTATCAGGTACTTTAAGAATATTGCCATATGTTCATAAAAATTATGAAGGTCTTCTTTTCGTTTATACTTTTTATGGTTCTTTTCGCGCTCCACCCAATTTTTGTCGGTAATATTGATATTTTTCTGCTCAAGATAATCCTTATAAAATGATTCAAGACTTGGATTATAATTTTCATTGCGTTCATCAGCAACCCATGACAAGGCAGTAAGTCCGTCTTTGGCGGAAATTCGAACATCCGCTCCCTTTTCAAGAAGTAGTTTTGTAATATCGAGAGAGCCTTGTTGTGCGGCAAAATGCAGTGGTGTAAAACCTTCCTGATTTTGAAAATTCGGATTTGCACTAGAATCAAGAAGAAGTTTAGTAATGCTGACGGATTCTTTTTGTACCGCAATGTGAAGTGGTGTTATACCATCTGGTCTTTGTAAGTTGGGATTTGCCCCATATTTAAGTAACAGTCTTACTACATTTTCAATCCTCTGAACATAGAGATTCTGCAAACTATCTTCTTCGGATGATTCCCAATAATGATCAATAATTATATGAATGGCTGCACTCGGGTTGAATTCATATTCACCGGCATAAGTCATTAGATTCGGATCTGCTTTGTGTTCAAGCAGCAATTTAATAATATTTAGTCGCTCATCACTAAGTTTACTCCAATCTTGCAAAGGTATGAAGGTTGAAATCAGTGGCGTCATACCACTAGAATTCAACCTATCATCTATTTTTCGTTCATTTACTAATGCCCCTGATTCAATGAGAAGTTTTGCGATACTGAGATTCCCACTTTCTGCGGCTATATGTAGCGGTGTATAACCATCCAAATCGAACATGTTAGGATTTGCTTTATTATCAAGCAACAGTTTTGTCAGACTTAGGGAACCTTTTTGAACGGAATAATGCAGTGGAGTATAACCATCGGTGGTTTGCAGGTTCGGATTTGCCCCATATTTAAGGAAAAGTCTTACCACATCTTCAATTAACTTATTATTTTCTTTTGCCCTTTCTTCATATTCCTCTTCCCAATCATCAATAATTTCATGAATGGCTGCTCGTGGGCCAGAGATGCATAAAGGCGCCATCAGATTTGGATCTGCCTTGTGTTCAAGAAGGATTCTTATAATTTTTATTCTATCTGAACCATCTTCTGTCCAATCTGCCGAAAGTACAACTGAAATAAGGGGTGTCATGCTCCCATATTTCGCACTATCAGATGTTTTTTCATCAGGGTTTCTTTCATTTGCAGAGGCACCGTTTTTTATCAGAGTAATAACAGTATTCAGGTCACCTTCACGACAGGCTTTATTAAGAGAAGTTTCTTGTGCATATGATTTCCCTGTTGCAAGAATAGAAATGCTTGTGAGTAGGATTAAAAATTGAATTCTGTGTTGTGATTTTTTCATAACTCTTTTTTTCTTTTAACGAATATTTCCAATCTAGCGAATCAATACAATTCTCCCGTATCCGATGGAACCCCGTATATCCTCAACTTTAAATATATACATACCCTCAACCATAAATTTTCCATTACTATCTCTCCCATCCCATTCAACAATTCCGGAATATTCATTTTGAAATTTACGAACCAGGTCTCCATGAATGTTATACAAAGAAATTTGGCTGTTCTCCAATAATGTTGTAAAAACCAGTTTTTCACCCTGGTAAGGTCTGAAAGGATTAGGATAGGGCTCGAAAGGAAGCAAAGTAGCCTTAAATGGAGTTATTCCAATAGAATCGTAATTTTTCCGATAAGTGTCCCACATATTTGTAGTAAAATCAGACCAGCTACGATGCCAGTCTACCGCATCCTCTCCTAAAACCACATATCCAAAAGGATCAGGATCACCGTTTTCTATGGCCAAATATCTGTCCATATAATCAAATAAAGCCGGATGATTCCATAAATCAATTGTATTTGCATCAGCATTCATAATCCAGGCTGCAAGAACAAACCCTAACCATGCGTTTGCTGTGCAACATTCCCTGTATCCTGCCTGCCAGTGCATGTTGTCGTGATCACCATAACCTATTTCTGTATGAGTAATTCCCCATTCCGGCATTCCAATGTTTGTTGATCTGTAGGGTAACATATGGCCAACCTCTACGTCGCGGCTATCTGGTTCCCATAAAGAGCTATTTGTTAAATCAACATCTTCCTGAGTTACATAGAAAGTTTGATCATCCTCTCCAAAATGGATATAGTCAGAAATTGGATTTTCCAGATTGTGTCCCGATGAATAAAAATAATCTCCTGATTTTTGTCCGATATTTTTCATCCCGGTATCATTAAGTATCAATCCGGCAAAAAGAATTGGCCACTTTCTCCCACTGGCATGGCCACCATTACCATTCCAATTATCTTCTCCACCGTTTTGCAAAATCCCATACAAATCTATACCCACTTGGATATATCGGATAAGTAAGGTTTCTTTCTCATTATTGGAATAATTCAAATGTAACATGAGAGCGCCTTCTCCAATCAGGGTTGATATTTCTCTTCCATAATTTGGTAAGTTTTCTTCCGGATGAATAGCCCCGGCAGTCCAACCCGCAACATGGTCGAGCCATGGGCGTTCAAAATACCTTTCTACAGTATCTAAAACGGGTGTTGCATCTACAGGAGTTAACTTCTTCAATAAGGAATAATTCAGCTGGTTCTTGTTATAACGAATAGTTTTATCTTTTCCGCAATAAGGTGGACGAAAGCTCCCTGAAACCGGGGCTTCAGACAAAATCGTTAAAATTGCTGCAGTCTTTAATTGTGGACGCCTTTGTACCTCGGAATAACTTATAGCTGTGACCAATGAAGTATTAGAAGTCAGCACCAAAGGGTTGCTGGTTGAAATATTTAATCCTACATTCAGGGAATCTACATAAGTAGATCCAAAGCATTCACTATCATATCCCTGTCCATTTTCAGGAGAAGGATTCACCATAGAACCGTTCATTATATGGTTGTTAACCTCTGTAACGCAAGAAGGATTAATGTCAATTATAGTAACCGGACCAATTACCCAATAATCACCATTGGCAAATTGCCCGAATTCATATGGTTTGTCAAATGTCCAGGTAATTCCAAACTGAGTGATTGAGCTTGTAGTTTGTGCTATCAGTGAAAAGGGAAAAATAAAACATAGGAAAATAAAAATATTGCATTGTTTCATTCTCATAGCTGCATTATTAGAACTTCTAAATTACTTTCTTTTTTTTAAGTTGATATTTATTATCAACAAATTAGCTTTTGGTTGATGCAAATTATTCGAGTGTTAATATGTAATCTTGTTAATTTTTTTGCTCATATCCAAGCTTTTTCATTTCTGACTCTTTGATTTATTGAAGTTTTTTTACTTTTGTGGCTTACAAAAAATCAGATTCAGAATGGAATACAATTTCAGCGAAATAGAAAAGAAATGGCAGCAATATTGGGAGAATAACAAAACCTTTAAAACTGTTCTCGATACCTCAAAACCAAAATTCTATGCCTTGGATATGTTTCCCTACCCATCTGGTAGCGGATTACATGTTGGTCACCCCGAAGGCTATACAGCAACTGATATTGTAAGCCGCTATAAACGAATGAAAGGCTTTAATGTACTTCATCCCATGGGCTGGGATGCATTTGGACTTCCGGCAGAACAATATGCTATTCAAACTGGTACTCATCCTGCAATTACAACAAATAAAAACTGTGATACCTTTCGCAGACAGATAAAATCACTGGGACTCAGTTACGACTGGGATCGTGAAATTAACACTACTGATGTAAACTATTTTAAATGGACACAATGGATTTTTATTCAATTATATAATACCTGGTTCGATAAAGATCTTCAAAAAGGGAGACCCATCTCTGAACTACCTGTTCCAAAAGATATAGAGAACAAAGGAAAAGTTGCAATTCGCGAATATATCAATTCTCAGCGTCTTGCATATTATGATAATGCCCAGGTCTGGTGGTGCAATAATTGCAAAACGGTTTGTGCCAACGAGGAAGTTCTTAATGATGGTTCTCACGAGAAATGTGGTACCAAAGAAGTTGAACGACGCAACCTGAAACAATGGATGCTTCGTATTCCTTTGTATGCCGAACGATTGCTATCCGGACTTGATACTGTTGACTGGCCCGAAGGCGTTAAAGATATGCAACGAAACTGGATTGGACGCTCTACCGGGGCAGAAGTAGATTTTCAGCTTGCCGGAATGAATGAGAAACTCAGGGTTTATACTACCCGTCCCGACACTCTTTTTGGAGCAACTTATATGGTTATTGCGCCTGAACATCCAATGGTCGATAAAATAACCGCGCCCGATAGACTAAATGAGGTTAAAGCCTACATCAAAGCTGCATCGCTGAAATCTGATTTGGACAGGACCGAATTGGCAAAAGAAAAAACCGGTGTTTTCACTGGTTCATATGCAATTAACCCTGTTAATAATACCAAAATTCCTGTGTGGATAGCTGATTATGTGTTAATCGGATATGGCACAGGTGCTATTATGGCTGTTCCTGCACATGATACCCGCGACTTCGAATTTGCAAAAAAGTTTAATCTTCAAATAACATGCATCCTCGATCCGGTTGATGCTGCTGATGATATTCGTGAAAAAGTCCTCAATAGTGATTTATGCTGGACAGAAGATGGAGCCTATATCAATTCTGCCAATGATGTAACTGCTCTTTCAATAAATGGCATGAATAAAGAAAATGGAATTAAAACGGTTATTCAATGGCTCGAAAAGCGCAATCTGGGGAAAGAAGCAGTAAATTACAAAATCCGCGACTGGTTGTTTAGTCGTCAAAGATATTGGGGTGAGCCATTCCCTGTTATTCACTGGGAGGATGGGGAAGTTTCGCTTGTAGATGAAACCGAACTACCTGTAGAACTACCTAAAATGGAAAAGTTCCATCCCGGTGAAAATGGAGAATCTCCTTTGTCTAATGCTACAAACTGGTTGCATGTAACCGATAAAAACGGACGAAAAGGCCGACGCGAAACAAATACAATGCCTCAGTGGGCGGGTTCGTGTTGGTATTATTTAAGATATATTGACCCTACAAACGATAAAGCCCCATTTTCAAAAGAAGCCGAAAAGTATTGGATGCCTGTCGATCTATATATCGGTGGTGCTGAACATGCTGTCCTTCACTTACTTTACAGCCGGTTTTGGCACAAAGTTTTATTCGATTTGGGAATTGTTACAACCAATGAACCTTATCAAAAACTTTATAACCAGGGAATGATTCTGGCTTTTGCCTATGAAACATTGGCCGGTTCTAAAGTTCCTTCGGATATGGTGGAAGAAAAAGAAGGCAAATTCTATCATAAGAATACGGGGGAGGAATTAAACCAAATCGTGGCTAAAATGTCAAAGTCACTCAAAAATGTTATCAACCCCGATGATGTTGTTGATAATTATGGTGCCGATAGTCTGCGTTTATACGAAATGTTTATGGGACCTCTTGATGCGACTAAACCATGGACAGATACAGGCGTTAAAGGAGTTTCTAATTTCCTTGGCAGAGCATTCCGGTTCTTTTCTGATACAAACAATCTGTTTGAAGGAGAAGAAGATAAAGAAGTATTAAAAAGCCTTCATCAGTCAATTAAAAAGGTTGAATCTGATATCGAAAACCTGAAATT
>JAHEEB010000867.1 GCA_024640925.1 Bacteroidota bacterium
AATACTCCTTCATTCCTTTGTTTATTATGCATGATAAAGCCAGTAATAAACCAATATACATGAAGTTTAAGGGTGATATTAATTCTGCATATGAAGTCCCCCCTGCTTTAGACAAAATAAACAAACGACTTACAGATTATGTTTTAAATGATGGTAATCCAATAAAGTTTTATTCCCGACAAAGTTTAGAAAATGAGATTTTTTTAATAGAACTTAAAGAAAACCCAAATCTGGGACTCGATCTTAGAGAAGAGTTTATGAGAAAAAATGAAATTACTCCGAAGGACAATGCAAGAGTGGTTACCAATACGAAATACCTGGATTACAAAAACACCCAAACATCATCCAGTACTGAATCTTTGACAGATACAGAAGTTTTGCCACAAAAGCTCGATCCTAAAAATTATAAAAACCATCCTGAATTACAACAAAAAATAAAAGATCATAACTTATTAATAGATATCCGTAATAAGTATATACACACATCGCATAGTTGTAGTCTGTTTGGCGATTTGGTTAATTACATGGATCCCTTCTCAAGAAGTGTCAGGGACGCAAAAATACGCGAACACTACGATGGTTAGCGACCTTTTAAAAAAACCAAAAATTAAAATCCAATGAATAACTATTTATTAACACTAATAATTTGCACTATGTTTAATTTTAGTCTTACTTCCTGCCAGTCAAAAACCAAACTCAAACTCAAATGGCAACCCAGTGTGAGTGCACCGGAACTTTATCCCGCAAAGGTATATAATGGTGATTTTTGGCTTGGGGATCATTTCGTTTCTTTACCCACCGGAGGTTTTCTGGAAGAGGGCTGGGGAAATACCGGATTAACAGAAGGATATGGTGAGTTTATTCCTGACACGCTGGATATAACCTGGTTTTCGGTCGCAGAAAATAAATTTTATGCTGGAACATTCGGATTGCCTGTTGATACAATGAAAACTCTATTCGATCAGGGTGTTATGACTACTTATGGTATCCTTGAACCTTATGATTTAATTGTAGTTAACATGGCACCAGGTGGCATTGTAGTAGTTTGGATGAAAGTTTCCGGAGCAAGACAAGTTGAAATTGGTCGCTATCAAGCAACAGAAACGAATATAGAGTTTAAGTATCTTATGCCACAAGGAGAACAGGACAGAGAAAAGTATATGAAAGATTGTATGGATAGAAACCCGGAAATGGCTAAGAACCTGGAAGAAAATGGTATAAACTATGATTTGTACGATAGCTACAGAATCCGATACCCCTGGAACCCCAAACTTTTATTACCAGATGAAGGCAAAACTAAATGCTTCCAAATAATTTTTTATAATGGGGAGAAAGATTATTTATGGGGTGAGTTTTTAACGAATAATTTTATTGTGCAAAAAGCGCTTCCCGAAATAATATATTCTGTTTGGTACGATGAAAAAGGAAATCCGTTTGGATCCGATATTTTCTTTGATGAGAAAGAAGTGTTCGAGGCTTTTAAAGAAATTTACAAAGACAATAAAGAACAGGAAACAGAACTGGTATTTGTACCAGACAAAAAATATAAGAACCTTAATGTATATCTGCGCAGCAAAACCGAGGAATATGAACTAAGAAAAACCAAAGCTATTATTTACGAAAAATCAAAAGATACGGAGGAGTAAAATTTAGTGAAAGCTAAGAGAACAGAAAACTCTAATCAATATAAAAAAAATATCTTTATTGATTGTCATTGTATTGTTAGTTAAAACAAATAACCTTCACTAGAAAAAAGTAATTGAAGTTACGGGTGCAGGAAACAGAACTGGTGTTCAAACCCGACAGCTCGTATAAAAAGCTTAGTATATATTTGCGCAGCGAAACCCGGGAATATGAATTTCGAAAGACAAAGAATGGTCATAATGGAATATATCATCGCACACAGTAGTCAATTTATGAAGATGAGGAATAAGTCACAAAACCGATACTATGCCAAACACAAACCTGCTTTCAATATATTATTTTCCTGTCGAAGAATAGAATGGCAGTAAATGCGGGAGATAAAACCAGGTGAATTTATTGTGAAATACCTTTTTGTTTGAAAATTGTTTTAAAGATTCTATCGTTTTCTGCAACTAAAGATTCTTTTATAACGTTGATAAATTATAGTATTTCGTGTGTGGCTTTATTACGAAAATTAGTATTTTCCCGTACCATGAATTATCTGGCACACATATTTCTTTCAGGCACCGAAGAAGCTGTCGTTATTGGCAACTTTATTGGCGACTATGTTAAGGGGAGCGATTATTTGAAATATCCACCCAACATACGTAAAGGAATTGTTATGCACCGGCGTATCGATTGGTTTACAGATACACATCGGATTGTACATCAGACAAAACAATATTTTGCACCTAAATATCATAAATGGGCTGGAATAGTTGTCGATATATTGTATGATCACTTCCTGATTAAAAACTGGAGCAAATTTTGTCCTGTTGCCCTGGACGAATACAAAGACGATATTTTTGATGTTCTTCAAAAGTTTTACCCTGTTTTGCCGGAGCGAGTGAAGTACTTTGTACCTTCTTTTATTCAGAATGATTGGATCGACACATACAGTAATCCCGATGGAATAGTAAGTGTGCTATACAGAATGTCAATGCGCACCCCGCTTCCTGATGAATCGTTGTTTGCTGCTGAAATATTGCGTAAATATTATGTTCAGATGAACAGTGAATTTCTGACCTATTTCCCGGAATTAATCCGGTATGTAGTTAAGAATTTCGAAGCTACCATTCCCTTGGTCGACAATAGCATTCTTAATGAAAAGAATGTTTAGGAAGTTTTTTTCCTCTCTGGTTAAATAAGGTAAG
>JAHEEB010000167.1 GCA_024640925.1 Bacteroidota bacterium
ATGAGTAACGCATTCCCAATCCCCAAATTAATTTATAATTAACAAAATCGAATAGATCGGTATTGTGAACAAGGCAGTTCCCAATAACTGAAATATATTGCTTTTTAACAATGTTAACTCTTAAACCTGTTGCCCCGATAAATGAATATTGCTCGGAAAGCATTAGTGATGGTATTCCAAAAAATGGCAAGTGATTATTAAAATAAATTTCGTGATCAAACCCTCCTACATAATTCAATTTAAGTGAAGGAGCACTTTGTGAAAAAATAGCTCTTCCGTAAAAATTCAGCAGAATATTATACTTACTGTTTAATTTAATGATATTCCGCATCTTTATAAGTGCTACCGGGCTGATATTGTTAAATTCTTCGTCTTCTAAGATCGAACCTTCCAGGTATAGTTCAGTCCCTTTTGAAGGAAAATAAAAATTATCCAGATTATCATATGAAAAATAGGTATAAATGGAAGAGATTGATGTTTTGCTTGAAGGTGAGACAATAATGCTATCGGATAAATCAGAAGTATAAAAATTTCCTATGAAAAATTCCTCCCTGATTCCTAATCCGGCAATTGCCCTTTTCTTGAGGGGTTTATAGCCATAAATGCTGACTGCACCATAATAAATGTCGGCTGAACTTGATTTTTCCCCATTGGAATAGACATTAAAATTTCTGTATCTTCCATCTAATTGTAATCCGATAATGGGTAAATTTCCTTTGCTTATTTCACCAAAAATATTAAAACCAGGGTTTGATGAAATATCGGCAGTAAGAGAATATGAGCCAATATACCTTCTGAAGTCTTTTTGTGTATAATTAAGAAGTATGGAAACAGCCTCGGTTGTGTTTAGCCTCATACCCACATTAAGGTTCGAGACCCCTTCTTCATCAATAGTCAGGTTGAGTGTTTTTCCTTTATCATTATCTACCAGGTTAAAATAAGCCCTTTTGATACAACCGAGCCCATATACCCTGTCGATAGATTGTTTAATATCATTATATGTGTAGTCTCCCGGGGTTATTAAACCCATATTGTCAAGAATTAGTTTCTCGTTTATAGCGTGATGTCCAGAAACAGTGATATCAGTGATCTGCCACTTTTCATCTTTTACATAATTGCGCGAAACATGGTAGGGTGTTAAGTTATACTTTGCTTTAAGTTCCCTGATTTCGGGCAAAACTATTTGAGCAGCCAGAATTCCTCTGTTTACCAATGTGTCCACTGCCCGCGATGAAAAGCTGGAGGCACCGTAGCCACTAATATCGGGGCGGATTAAAACAGTACAAAAGCTTTTATTGATCGAATCTTTTTCAATCGAATAAAAGTTGATTAGTTGATCCATGAGGTGATTTATCGATCTGATATCAGCTGAAGAATGAAGGTCGTTTCGGAGATCAACCCCTATGATAATATCGGCACCCATGGCTTTAGCAACATCTGTGGGGAAATTGTTCACTACCCCTCCGTCTATCATCGTATGTCCATCGTGTTCACCTGGTAAGAAAACTCCTGGTATTGCCATTGTTGAATATAATGCCGTAGGGAAAAACCCCTTATCTATAATAATTTGTTTGCCTGTTTCAAGGTTGGTTCCAATACATGCGAAATTTATCGGGAAGTCTTTAAAATCAGTATTTTCAGGAACTTTCCCTGAGAGATTGCAAAAAAGGTTTATAATGTTTTGTCCCTTTATTGCTCCATGGGGTACTGTTGGTTTTTTTTGATCATATAAGGGTACTGATAAAATAAAACGCTGCTTTTCAGTCTTCATGTGTTGCGACAATTGATCACGCGGAACTTCATCCGATAACAATTGTCCCCAGTTTTCCGATTTTGACATTTGTTCGATTTCACTGGCGTTGTATCCGATAGCATATAATCCGCCGACAATACCACCCATACTTGTACCAACAATTATATCAATGGGTATTCCTTCTTCTTCCAATACCTTTAAGACTCCAATATGGGCAAATCCCTTAGCACCGCCGCCACTGAGGACAAGTGCTATGGTAGGCCTTTTTAGTGTCTGGGTGTAACCAACAATCGGATATAACAGAACCAGGATAAAGAAGAGAATCAGATATTTTGTTTTTTGGAGCATCTTAACTTACTTGTAATTTAATTAAACATAAGCCGGCATTGTCTTCGAAAAGCTCCAGGCGACCAAAGGGAAGTCGGAATAGTGAAGTCTTAAGCCGCAAGAAATTTAAATGTTTTTCAATACTTTTAAAGTTACTTAAAAATCTTCTCTGAATCTAAAAAAACAGGTTAGCGTTTTTCTTTGAATTTATTGTAGTTAAATTTATATGTCGCGCCCATTATATATTGAAGACCTAAGTTTTCTTCCTTCAACCTGGCTTCGGTAATATAATAGATTTCGAGTTTCGAATTATTGAACGATAGCTCATTTCCTATATAAAAACGGACATAGCGAAAATCTTGTTTGAGCAAGTTAAAATAGGGTTCAAGAGCAATGTATGGCTCCATTTTTTTCGATATCTTATAATCCAACGTTATTTTATTCCGGAGATATTCTCTTCTTCTTGAATTATCGACTGTTGAATACTGATATCGGAGTCTGTTGGTCAGCTTAAAATCATTATCAAATCGTTTCGGCTGAAAAACAAGATCGCCGGTAAATTTGTGTTTATCTGAATTCTCATTTTCGTTCTCATCCAGGTTTTCGGATTGAATTGAAAGTGAAGAATAACCATATGATCCGGATAAACGCCACAACCCGGCAAGTGAATAGTCCATCTTAACTTCAATATTTCTGTTAAAACAAGTTTCGGGATAAGATATCTTACGCGTCTGAAGTTCGATTTCCATATTTACTTTTGGCGACAGAAAATACCCAAGAGCAATTCCGCCGCGTATTTCCTGTGCTGCAGCAGGCTGATACAACAGGATAAGAAAAATTGGTATAAATCGTAACGTTTTCATATTCTTTACTGAATAATTAATTTGCTTACATAAGAAATATTGTCGGCCATAACATTTACTATGTACAAGCCTGAGGCCAGATCCGTAGCAATATTAAATGAGTTGTCCGTAAATTGCGGAGATTGCCATTGAGCCAGCAATTCCCCCTTTATTGAGTATATCTTAATGGTAGCCGATTCAACCGGCCCCAGAAAGTTTATATTGAAATTGTTTTGACATGGATTCGGGTAAATGGTAAAAGGATTCCCGAAATTGTTCCGTAGTTGTTCTTCCATAATCATGGGTCGCTGCATGGCAAATACTTTCAACCATTCCACATTATCTTCCCATTTTATGTAGTCTACCGGATCGTGCCATCGATAAATGTGTTCCGGAACCAATGGGGCATATTTCTTTTCGTAATTGCTAATCTCTTCGATAACACGACTGGCATTAAAGGTTGTATTCAGATGGTAATTATATTTCAACAGGAACCTATATCTGAATTCATCATTTTGTAAAAGACTACGGAGTATAAAGGTTGAATACTCAGGAAACCTTTGGCGGTCTTCCCTTGTATTGTTATACTCCGATAAGTGATCATATTTCAGCCAAATCATTGATGCATCGGAATCGAAGAAAAAGTACCTCCATCGCGAGGTGTCGGAATCGAATTTCCACAATTCAAGATTGTTCTGCGGAAAATCAATATTGGCAAAATATAGCTGGGCTATAAAAAAGTCGATTAGTCCGTCAATATCAATTTTTTCGCTGATTTTGGAGTAGAACTCTTCAGATGAAGGATTTATACAGTCAATAAAATCTATAATATCGTTATAAGAATCCATCGATCCTTCTTCTACAAGAATCTGTTTCATATCGTAACCAATAATATTGAGTGCCGGGTTTGGAACCTTGTAATTGTTTTCAATATAATACTTATCCTGCCTTTCCATCAGGCTGTAAATTCCCCAATATTCCCCATTGATGAACAAAACACTGGTTTCGCTGGCGTTATAATCCATGTCCATATCCTGTACAAGATGGTTGCAAAGTTCATCTTTGAATAAGGGCCCCAGATTTCCGCCTGTTGAACGCAACAATAATGTTTTAAACTCATTAAGTTCTGGTTTCTGGTTGAAAAAAGGGTAAAGGAAACTTTCTTTTCCATATTCTTCACCCGCATATAACCTGATGGATTTCTGTGGCGAGTTTCTCGAACCACGACCATGTATGCGAATTCCGCATGCCTGGTCAATAATTTGAGACCCTGTAGAATCAAATATTTCGATTGATGCGGAGCGTTCCCATTTTTTACCATGTTGGTTGTAGTTCATGGCATCGCCCGAAACATATATACCATCCTCATCGTCGAAAAGATTATCTTTATCGGTAATAAGAGAGACAACACTTACCTTATATTGGTCTTTGATATTGCTGTTGATAAAATACGTGTTGGATATCTCGTTGCTGGCAGGACATCCATCGCTAAAAACAATAGCTCTCAAAACATTTGCTTTAAAAATCAAGTCACCAGGTTCTTCAATGGTTTCCGGAATATTTGCAAACCTGTTTTCTGAAGGAGTTAAATCTTTCAAATAAATCGACTCATTATATTCGGCTGACTCTTCATCAGGGTCACTTCCGTCGAGGGTATACATAATTTTATTACCCAGGTGAAGATTTGACATTGAAACAGACAACGGCTCAGTATAAAAACCGCTTTTATAATCTATAATAAGAGTATCAGGAACATAATTAACAGGAACCTTTTCTGCATTATTGTTTGTTCTGCCAGGAGTAGGTTTTAATATGGACAAACTGGTGGAGCCATCGGGTTTGCGGCCTAAGGAACAATCAGTTGGTACACAGGTTGCATCTATTTTATTGATTATTTCTCCATTCGGGTTTAAGATGAACAACGATTCTTTCATATTTCTGAGCCTGAAATTGGTATGAAAACCTGAACTATCGTGTTTATCCTTATCAGAAGCAAAGACAATCAGATACTCCAGAGGTTGTATAATATATCCGGAAAATCTCCAGAAACTTACCTTGCTTGTGTCGTCTGTTACCTGGTAGTCAAGAAGATTTACAGCATAATTGTTCGGATTATATATTTCGAACCAATCGGGAGTATTACCATCGTTATCGAATAAAATGGTTTTATTCGAATAGGCTACTTCGTTAATAATTAGCATTTGTGCCTGGCTTTGAAGTGCAAGCAAAACAATTACCCCGGTGTATAAAAGTTTTTTCATTTTTAATGCCTGATTAAACCGAGAGAAATAACAAGCATATCATAATTTAAAGCTTCGGTGTAGTTTTGCGATCCGTAAACCTCATATTCCATTCTTGCAAACTGGTGCCTGTACGACCAATGAAAAAACAGCGAATAATTGTCGTTTATTGATATTTTTCTACCAACACCTGCATCAAAATAAAAGCCACCCATAAAATCATAATCATTCATTATTACCGAACCGGAATACCAGCCGAATGAATATCCCACCTGCATTTTAATCAACGGAGAACTTTCCTTGTTCTTCTTATAACCTATAGCTTCTAAATAGACAGGCAGAAAACGTTCATTTTCCAACGTAATGTGTCCTATACCAAATCCGAAACCAACAGACTCATTCATCATTATTCCATAAGAAAGTTGAAGGGAATATCCAGGATTGTAATTAAGGGTGTTGTTGTAAACCTGGCCTCCAAAAATGTATGAAATGTCAATACGTTGATATTTATTCAGTGAGTCGAGTTTATTAAAATCGGCAGCATCGAGTTGGATAAAAACAGAGAACAGTAATATTGAAAGGATCAACCTGCGCATGACTTAAAACTAAAATGTTATTTAGAAATCTTCTGCAATATTATGGTTGTAAAAGAACAACCCCCAAGGCTAATCGGTAAACACTATTGAAATATCGGTATATAAGATAAAGTTACCGATTAAGTTTTAATGACAAATAAAAAAAGATTTAAACTAATTTAAAAACCAGGATACATGTCCAAAATCATCGTTGTCGTTTTCCAGGGCCAGCGCGCCCATGGCTGATTAGATCGTTGTAATTACATCAGATCTTTATCGATCTGATTATTCTCTAATTTATGAAATTTTTCTGTATTCCGTTCCGATTTTATATGTCAGAATTTTACTTAAATTGGGCAATTGTACATCAATAGATCAAATAAACAAAAAGAATATCCTCCTTTTCGTAAAAAGAAATTTTATTTTCCCTTGCGAGCCAACCCAATGCTAAATTTAGATCGGCATCTTTAAGTTTCAGCTCTTTTTTCATAACAGTCAATGAGCTATCACTTTTTTCATCTAGGTAATTCCAAATTAGTCCGGCGTTTTCGCCAATTTTTGTTTTAATCATTGTATTCGTTTTTAGGTTAAACAATTATTTCTGTTATTTCTAATTTTATTTTTAAAGATTGCCTCTTCTTAAGGAAGTTAAAAAAGATTTATGACCGAATTGGACAAAATAGCCTATGAAATGACTCCATTTCATTTTTGCTGGTTTCATAATAGCAATTCTATCGGTTAATTTTTATATAAAAAGCTAAACTGATTATGTTCTCATTGGTTTTACCCAAGGAAACAGCATAATAATATAAGTATTGACCTAATGTTCCTATTTCAAAACCATGCTCAATGTCAGCAAAAAAATTATTTGCCATGTGTCGCTTAAAACTCAACCCAACACTCAAAGGAAAATTCAGCGAGTTAGTCATATAATATCCCTCGGGGTATTTCCTGTTTGGAAATATATCGGAATTTTGACCCGTTTCGAACATTATTGAAGCATTAAATGTTGGGGTTACTTTACTAAAACCTAATGGAAATGAGCGTTTAAAATAATAGGTCCCTTTAAACGATATCGTTCGAATTTGTTCTCCTGTAATTTGTTTTGGAGAGAAACCATATTGCAGACCAAGACTCAACCGTTCATTGAAAAAATTATCCCCTGCCGAAACCGATAAAAATCCGGTATATCCGGCAAATTGAAGAGAACAAAAATCGGGTATAAGCTTTTCCTGAGCATTTATTGTTAAAGGAGACAAGAGGAATAATATGAATAATCTATTTACCAATTTTAAACTGTGTCGTTTCATTTAAAATTCTTTTTTTTCAATTGAAATTGTTCCATTCCGGAATGTTACTACTTCATAAGAATTCCGATTAATTGAACAGCTCGTCAAATAAGGTATACCACCCAGAGTATCGAGAGAATATTTGTGCGTATGTCCATCAATTACAAGATCTGTATTTTGTTCAATGATCCGGGTAAATGATCCTTCCTGATATTCAATGTAATTAGAACTCGGCGGAAGATGAGTTACAAGGATTTTTTGTGTGATGGTTGTATCTGACAGCTGACTTTCTAACCAGCTAAAATCTGGTAATTTATCGCTTTCCCAGACTATATCATCGAAAAATATAAATCGGTAGGTACTATAATCAAATATATAGTTGTTCACACCAAACATTTCGTTGTAAATTTTTTTTCCGTTAGAACGATAATCATGGTTTCCAATAACAGTAAAATATGGCATAACAAGTTTGTTTAGCGATTCAAGGGCAAATTCATACTCTTTTAATGAACCTAAATCGGTCAAATCTCCCGGAATAATTATAAAATCGATTGAATAATCTTTATTAATATCATCGATTACTTTGTCGAGCCTTGAATAATAGTTGTGTATATCAGAAAAAACAGCGACTCTCACATAGTCCT
>JAHEEB010000868.1 GCA_024640925.1 Bacteroidota bacterium
TTGAAAGAGAAATAAAGGCACGCTTTTGTATGACATGCCCGAGTTCACGCATTTTTATCACTATCTGGTTATTTGCAATATTTAAATTCATAGTTTTTATTTCTTTTTATCTGAGATTATTTCAGGCACGCCGGTAGTTGTTCTGTTAACTTTCATTATAAGATTGTTTGAATCGAACTCCAGCTTATCGATGCAAACAGAACGCCGGTAAGGGCCACCATCGGGCAAACCGGCGGTATGGTAAATGAAATACCAATTATTTTTATAATTAATAATTGCCTGGTGGTTTGTTGGAGAGTTTGGGATCGTATCGTTTATGTTGCCACGGAAAGTCCATGGACCATTAATACTTGTACTTGTAGAATAAGCAGTAGTTGATGGATAACCCGATGCATAGGAAAGAAAATAAGTTCCATCTTTTTTGTTTACATAGGGCGCTTCGTAGAAATTAGTGAGTTCAAGGGTTTGTACTTCGCCATCAAGCTCAATCATGTTATCTTTAAGCTTTACCATACGGCATGCGCCCCATGAGCCCCAAATGAGATATACTTTTCCATCGTCATCTTTATAAACAACCGGATCAATATTCAGTACCACCGAATTTTTAGTAGAATCGGTTATCAGAGGTTTACCGATAGCATCTTTAAATGGACCTGTTGGATGGTCTGAAACGGCAACACCAATTGCAAACCCCTCTCCTATTTTAATTGATTTATGAGTAGCAGGCAGGTACCACCAGAATTTTCCATTGTTATAAATGCAATGACCGGCAAAAGCATTTCCCTTTGCCCACGAAAAACCTTCAAAAGAAAATACGGAACCCCATTTTGTCCAGTTTACCATATCGGTAGTAGAGAAGACATACCAGTTCGACATAGAAAAAAACTTTTGTCCAACAGGCGATTTATCAGAACCCGTATATATAAACAGAGTGTCGTTGTATACAAGAGCAGACGGATCGGCAGTGAACATATCCTTAATAAGGGGGTTACCACTGGTTTTACAAGCAGATGATGGATTATTCTTTTCACATTTTGATGGTTGTGAAAAACCATCAGTAATTCCAAATACAGATAAGAAACCAGCTATTAAAATAAGCCTGTAAAAGGAAAAGTAATGAATATTCATTTTCATGGTCTCTATAGTTTGTTTCATATAAATTACAAAAAAAAATTAACTTATACCATGCTAAAAGTACGCTGGTGATTAGTATATCTGGTGGACATTTGTTTCTAAAAGGTGGATTAATGTAACAATAGCGAAAAATGCGAATTCATTGGTGAGACTAGTGATATGGAATAGAAATTTTAACGTTTGTGCTTGTTATTCAGATATTCTACGCTCAAAAGGGGTGGTTGAGCAAAGGCGGATGCTTGCGCTAGTTGGGCTTCTTTTTGCTTTAACCTTTCGTTTTTTTGAATTTATATTTACGACTCATAATGTAAAACAAAAAAATTAATTTGTTGGTTTGATAGTGACGACAAGAGCTGCAAGCTCTTGCCAGCATTTGCGCTTCTATAATCGAAATAAAAAGGCACAATCTCTTTTAATCGAAATTGTGCCATAGTATAATAAAATAATTATTTATTCTTTTGTAAATTGTTTTATATAAATATCTCCATTGTTTGATATTACCTTCAATACATATGTACCGCGTGAAAGTGAAGACAAATTAATAACATTCTTAGTTGAATCCAATCTCTGTTCTTTGATTACTTGACCATTCATATTATAGATATAAGCATAAGAAGATAAAAGCACTGAACAATCAATAGTGAATGAATTTTTAACAGGTATTGGATAAACTAGAACAAATTCATCATTTTCTCCAACTAAACCTTCAGTACCAACAATCACAATATCTTCAATAGTTTTTGTATCTCTGCAACCAGCATCTGATGTAACAGTTAATGATATATCATAGGTTCCTGGGTCATAATAAAAGACAGTTTGTTCTTTATTTGTATAAGTAAACCCATTGCCCATATCCCATTCATAACTTTCTGCTCCAATACTTTTCGATCGAACAGTGGTTGACCCACCAACTTCAAGAGAATCAATGAAAATTGAAACTTCTTTTTTATCTGATTTACATCCATATTCGTCTATGGCTTCTACAAACAAAATAGTTGATTCAGTAAGATTATTAATAGTATAGGAAGTGTCGTTTTCTAAAAATTCAGAACTACTGTTGTACCAATAATTCTTGTAATTAGGTTTTGTTAATAATATTAAAACCGTATCATTTTTGCAATTTTTTGGAGAAATATCACTTATTTCAGGTGCAAAGACATCATGTGTTCCAATCATATGAAAACTTACACTATTAGTGCTTACGGAATAATTATATTCCCCTTTGGCTGTAACCAAACATCTAATGTAAGTATCTCCTGTTATAATACCTGGTGAATATACATTTGATGTATCACCTGAAATATCAGACCAATTATAATTATCTGCAGAAGTCTGCCATTGATAAGAAAAAATACCTGTTGCACATATGGGATAAGTTAAGAATCCAACTAATGAAGCCTCTCCATTTGCACAAATATCTGATTGTCCAAATATTTTAATTTCACCAGGGACTAAATATTTTTTATTCTTAAGATGCAGATATAAAACTTCTTCTGCAGATAATTCTTTATTGTATATAGAAAAATCATGAACTTTAGCTAAATAACTAGGATCTCCATAACCGTCCCTTCCAATTGTAACCGGTAAATAAAAATACATTAAAATCAGAAATAATTACTGTTTCATTATTGGTAAATATTGATGCATGATAATCAGTTCAAAGGATAATCTGCCCCATGGGGCAGATTATCCTTT
>JAHEEB010000869.1 GCA_024640925.1 Bacteroidota bacterium
CGCGAAATACCTCCATTCGGATGAAAAGCTAAAATTCTACAGGAAACAAACAACTCACTTCTTCGAAATAACAAATGCCGTGGTCAATAACTTGAAAAATGTTTCGGTAAAAATTCCCAAAGGAGTGTTAACATGTGTTACCGGTGTTGCCGGAAGTGGTAAGAGCAGCCTTATACACGAATGTTTTGCAAAACAGCATCCGGAGAGTATTGTCATTGACCAGTCTCCGATAGGAAAATCGTCGAGGGCAAATGCTGCTACATTTATTGGTGTGTTCGATTTAATCCGCAAGGAATTTGCAGCCACAACGCAAACTGAGGCTTCGCTTTTCAGCTTCAATTCCAAAGGAGCCTGCCCAAAATGTAATGGACAGGGTGTTTTAACTTTCGAAATGCATTTTCTCGATTCGGTAAAAACAGTTTGCGATGAGTGCGAAGGTAAACGCTATCATGCGGAAGTGCTCGGTTTAAAATATCAAACAAAAAATATTGCCGATGTGTTAGACTTGACTATCAATCAGGCATATGATTTTTTCACGGTGCCTAAAATCAGGAAACATTTGAAAATATTACAGGAAGTTGGGTTAGGCTATCTGAAACTCGGACAGTCATTGAGTTCTCTTTCAGGTGGCGAATCGCAACGGTTAAAGATAGCTACCGAATTGAATAACGAAAG
Source organism: Bacteroidota bacterium (assembly GCA_024640925.1). GTDB lineage: Bacteria > Bacteroidota > Bacteroidia > Bacteroidales > UBA10428 > UBA10428. The sequence continues at coordinate 676 of JAHEEB010000869.1, forward strand.
CAATATTTATATCATGGATGAACCAACCACAGGCCTTCACATGTCTGATATTGATAATTTATACAATATAGTAAAATCACTGGTAGCCAAAAATAATACAGTGATTATTATCGAGCATAACCTTGACATTATTAAGTATGCAGATTGGGTAATTGACATGGGGCCTGAAGGAGGAAAAAACGGTGGAGAACTTATATTTCAGGGAACACCAGAAGACTTATGCCAATGTACTAATTCATATACAGGCCAATTTCTTAAACCTAAGCTTTTTTGATACTTTACTGTAATTTTCATGAAATGGAAAAATTTGAAATTCAGCAGATTAGACTTTTTTCACTAACTCTGTTTCAGGGCGGAGTAAGATTAGCCAGGTAATTTAATAAACCCAGATCAACATCTAAATCGGGGTTAATTCATTGTGCCATGCAGGCTGTAATTTGTTCTTTTTCTCTTCAACAAGTTTATTAAATTTTATTATTATACTTGTTGTTTCAATTTGAGAGGTAAAGAATAAATAAAAAACAAATAAACCAGAGTATGCCAGATATAGCCGATGGAGAAATAGTAGAGATGAAGGGTTCAGGAGCGAAGCCTTATCAATTAAAGAATACAGGAGGAGTATATTCCTGTTCCTGTCCTGCATGGCGCAACCAATCGCTGCCTATTGAAAAAAGAACATGCAAACACCTTAAAGCATATATTGGTGCCGCCATAGAAGAGGCCCGGGTAGGATCAGCCGCTGTGCCGAAAAAAGAGAAAACATCGAAAACAAAGGATGCCTCTGCCAGTGAAGCATTGGTGCTACTTGCCGAACGCTGGGAAAGCAGTATTGATCCGAAAGGTTGGTGGCTAAGCGAAAAGCTCGATGGGGTAAGAGCCCTTTGGGATGGTAAAAAATTTCTTTCTCGCCTTGGCAATGAATATATGGCCCCCGAATGGTTTTGCAAAAACCTGCCCAACACTCCACTTGATGGTGAATTATGGTTCGATCGTAAGAAATTTCAGCAAACAGTAAGTATTGTTCGTCGCCAGGACCGCAATGATGAATGGAAAAAAATAACCTATGTGGTGTTCGATGCCCCATCTCACCCTGGCATTTTCGAAGAACGAATGGAATGGTGCATTCGGTACATGAATGAAAATAAACCTCCTTACGCGCATTGGCACGAACATATTATTTGCGACAGCGCTGAACAACTTAAAACCGAATTGGCACGTGTTGAAAAGCTGGGAGGTGAAGGTCTAATGTTGCGTCAATCGGGTTCAAAATACGTTATTGGTCGCTCTGAGACCTTGCTTAAAGTAAAAACCTTCTTCGATGCCGAAGCCCGCGTGTTGGGTTATGTGCCAGGCGCAGGAAAATACAAAGGGAAAACCGGTGGTCTTTTGGTGGAACTCGCAAATGGAACCCAGTTTTCGGTTGGAACAGGGTTGTCCGATGCCGAACGAGACAATCCTCCTGTGATTGGAACCATCATTATGTTCCGCTATCAGGAACTGACCGATAATGGTGTCCCTCGTTTCCCATCCTATGTGGGTGTCCGTACAGATATAGAATTAGCTTAGCTTAGTCAATAAAATCAAAAATGGTTGAAGTCTTGGGAAGAATGCCCCGGTACGAAGAAAAGATTGTATTTGTCCAAAAGATTCAGCACAAGCTAATCCTTGGCAATTTAGAAGTCAGTTTAAAGTTTACTTTTTCAGAAAAACACTCCTTAGTTCTTCTACCTGTTTGTCATTTATAGGTTTTAGCGTTCCGATAGGGGTGCTCATCACTAAAGATTTAGCGCTGAATTCGGCTACTTCCAGGCGATCAAACGTTTGAAGCAACTTGTCTCCCGTAATTAAAACGGCATCATTTTGTATAAGAACAGCTGAATTCCCCGAAGTCAGATTATTCAATAATTCAGCATGTCCCTGAAATTGTGAACCATATGGAAGTGAGGGAACATCCTGCAGAAATATCCAGCTTTCAGGTATTGTTCTTACATCAAATATGCTTTTCGTTATAGCAAAAGCCATCAAATAGGGAGGTTGTGTTAAAATAATTGAATTGATTGATGGCATCAGTTTGTATATTGCCTGATGCAGCCAGGTTGCCCTACTGGGAATCTTTCCGGGTTCCCGTTTTCCGTCTTTTATCTGAACAATAT
>JAHEEB010000168.1 GCA_024640925.1 Bacteroidota bacterium
ATATTCCGTAACTGTTATCGTGCCATTCATTGCAATTGAACAAGCTATTGGATTTACTGATGATGCCATAACAGTATAAGTTCCGGCTAAAGAATTTGGCCAGGTTATTGCTCCTCCTGTTCCTGGTATTGTGCTTAATGCAATACCTCCCCGCAATAGAGTATAATTTATTCCGGTCTGAGAACCTGATAATGTAAGTGTAACACCATTCACATCTTCGCAATACGAAACAGGGCCTGAAAGTGAATAGATTGCTGGTAAGGGAACCTCTGTTAATACCGCAGAACCATCCATCATATCATTACAGGTACTACTGCTCCCGCTTATTGTATATGTTCCATATGTTTTGTTGTTCCATACTAACTGATTTCCTGTCCCTGCTTTGGCTGATCCATCAGGAATTCCATTCTTCAATAGTTGATAATTTATTCCACTTTCCGAACCTGATAGAGTCACAGAACTTGTTGTTCCTGCGCAATAATATCCCGAACCCGAAACTGTAAACATAGCAGGCAAAGGATTAATAGTTATTGTTACTGCATCGGTTGCTGAACAACCGGTAGAACTTATAGTGCCAGTAACTGTGTAGGTAGCTGTATTTACCGGAGAAACTGTAATTGTTGGAGAGGTTTCTCCTGTACTCCAAACAAACGTATTTGCTCCCGTAGCTGTCAGATTAAAAGACAAACCTGAACAGCCTGTCATATCAGTTCCAGCATTCACTGCAGGTAATGAATTTTCTGTAATGGTTATATTTCCCATTGTCATGGTACATCCAATATCTGTATTGGTTGCCAGTACAGAATATGTTCCGGATTTTTTGTTCACCCATGAAATAGGACCACCATTACCTGAAATGGCATTTCCGTCAAAAATACCATTTCTTCTTAGTCTATATGTAACACCTGTCTCTGAACCGGATAGAGTTAATGTTACACCAGAACTACCGGCACAATAGCTTAGGGAAGAACTTGTTAGTGTATAGATATTGTTAACCGCTATGGTAGTTGAATGTACCGCTTTGCACCCCCATATATCAGTGGCAGTTACAGTATATGTGCTGGTAGAGTTGACGGTTATATTTCTGGTCGGATTGGTAAATCCGTTTTCCCATAAATAATTTATACCAAACCCAAAAGTTACCGAAGCAGTCAGCTTTACATTACTTCCTGGACAAACTGCACTTGTAGGTTCTCCTGATACGGTGAGAATAGGACCTGTAACAGACAGGGTTACAGATGCCGTACTTTCAGAAAATGTTCCGCCACACAAAATATTTGGGGAGAAACTTATTTTCCATTGAAGAGAATAATCGCCAGGTTGATATATGTTTACAGTTGTGTTGTATAATGATGGGTTAACAATTTCTATATTGGAAGGTTCTCCTGAAGTAAGTAACCATTGGCCGGTTCCATATCCGTTTGGATTACTACCATCCAATTCTAAAGTTGTTAAAGCACCTGCTGAACATATCGTTTGATTTGATCCTGCAAATACTTTGTAATTTGTAACTGTACTTGTTATAGAATTACCACCACCATCAATATAATAAAGAACATTGGAGCCAATATCCAGGTTTGTAACAGTAGTTATCTTATTATGTATATTTCCAAAGCTATTAAAAGCCGGTTCGCCTATCTTTGACCAGGTACCCCCGTTTGCCAAACCGGCATTTTGACCAATATTAATAACAGGAGTGTTTGGACAGACCGTTATGTTTTGAGTAAATTGTGAAAAGCCATTGAAAAGTGCTCCAATATGTAGTGTTAAAACAAATGCTATTCTTGGAAGAAATAATTGGTGGACATATCTGGAAATGAGATTAATCATATAAGAAAATTATTTTTTTTCTAACATCATACCGATCAATAGATTTTACGAAAAAGTCTAATCCGTAGTTGGTTTAAAAACTACTGTATGTAATGTGTTGTATATATTGTAATTAAATCATGTTAAATATCGGAAAATGCTGATAACTAAGCAATTTTACTACTGAGATGAATCTCATTACTTATCGATGATATTTATCATTTTGTGCCGATAATGAATCTTATTGAAAAGTCAGTTTCATTATTATGTTATCAAATTACATGTAACTTACTGAAATATAAAGAAATCAAAGGAAGGTTGTCTGCGACGACTTTAGGGAATTCAAATGACAAATGCCTATTTCCGGCGGAACTAGAATTTATACCTGAATTTTTTTTCTACACTTATCACACAATTTTAAATTTTCTTTATCAACTGTCTTAATAGTTTCGTTAGCATCCTGCATCACGCAATTGTCCGAATCACAGTGGGGTAGGCCTAAATTATGTCCCAGTTCATGTATACTTATTTTTTTTATCCGTTCAATGAATAATGTTTTATCGGATGATTTTATTCTGTATGTCGAAATAATACAAGCAGGTCCCGGACAATAACCAAGTCCGAAAACGCCCCAGTCGCTGTACTTGCTTGCTGGTTCCTTCGTGTTTCCATATCCATCTTTCTTGCTTGTTGAAATATCAAATTCAGTCAGTCCTATGATGTAATCAATTGAATCAGGTATATTCTGTTTCATGTATTTTATCAGCCAATCAGCGCGGTATCGGGGTACCTTGATATTAACAAAAGCATCTTTAGGCATTGCTTCTTCGGGTAAAATAACAACACGAAAACCATAAATACCATTGATCGTGTTTTGAATGCTGTCTATCAAAGATTTGTTAAAGCTTCCAAAGGGTTGTATACCAACAGTTGTATATGTTTTTTCTTGTTGTGTTTGTCGGCATGCCAATGATATAATTACAATAATAAATATTTTCAGTATTCTCATTTTCTATCAGACTTTGTCCTAAATTCAATGAGTTCAATAGGTGCTCCGTTGTATTCTATCATAGCAACCCTTACTCCATCGGAGGGAGAATTTGGAGGGGTAATTACTTTAAAATCATGAATTAAAAGTTCCTGGTCCAGATCATTAACCTCAAAGGCTATATGAGGCAATGTCTGAATAAGTTTATCAATCGGGCTGTATTCTTCAAATCGCATCCATTCCACACCAACGGGACTTATATCAAATCCGGAAACATAAAAACCTAAATGAGGAATATGTTTCTCATTTGGCATAACATGTCTGGTGGGTATACCAACATGATGATACTTCCAACCCCATTTTTCTGTTGCCTCTGGTAATTCATCATCCTTCCGTATTTTTGTTTGTTTGTCGTTCATTTTATGTGGCTATAAGTTCCATCCAAATTATCGATTATTTAAATATGATTATCAATCTATTGAAAGATTTGTTGTTAATTTGTTCTAAAAATAAAATCATGAAAAAGGCTATAATATATTACAACAGCCGCAAGGGTACTACTAAATATTTTGGTGAAGAAATTGGAGATTATCTGAAAGCAAAAGGAATTGAAACAAAGGTTTGTTCGGTTTTAGATGCTAAACCAGAACAGGTCAATGGTGTAGATTATGTTTTTATGGGGTGTTGGACACACGGCTTATTTATTGTTTTGCAGCATCCGCCTAAACCATGGATAGAATTTGCGAAGGACTTACCTGATTTGAAAGGAAAAAAGATTGCCCTTTTCACAACCTATAAACTGGCAATTGGTCCTTTGTTTAAGAAAATGCAGAATAAATTGAATGGAAAGATAGACCCAGTGAGTCTTACATTAAAATCGAAAACGGATAAACTGAATGATTTGAACAAACAATTGATTGATAAATTTCTCCTGGATTAGATACAATAATATTACTCTATTGACTTTCTAAAGAGGATCAAATACTAGGAATCAAAGTTTATCGGCATTGTATAGCGCATTTTTATAAAATTACCACAAGAAAATGACGGTTGCCATCTGGGTAATGATTGAATTGCCTTCAATACTTCGTCATTGATTTCCTGCGATGATTTTTTAAGTAATACGCAATTTTGGATAAACCCATCTTCATCTACCTCAAATTGTACAACAACTGCTCCTTTTGCGGTATTTTTAATCTCAGGATTGATATTATCCATAATATCTGTTCGAAGTTTATCTTCACCACCATAATACAATGGTTTGACAGAGCTGTGCTGATAAATCCAGTCTCTGATGGAGTAATCATATTCATCACCCTTATCATTAACAAAGGCTGATGTGTTTTCTTGTTTTATAAATTTACCTTGAATTGTATTCGAATTATAGTTCACTATAAATTTCTGTTCTTCATTGTTTGAGTTAAGGATTTTCATGAGCATATTTCCATTTTTGGAAATTACTATCTCTCCTTGAATCTGATCATTTACAAAGTTACATTCCACAAGTAAACCATCTTTGTCAAAAAGTTTCCAAACTCCTTGTTTAAGATGTTTCGAATCAATAATATTTATGGGTTGCCCCATATAGTAAATGGAATCTTGGGAGTAAATTTTAGAGATAAAGAGAAATAACAAAGTGATTAAAGATGTAATTTTCATTGTTGTAGGAATAAGGTATGATTTAGCTGCAAAAATATTTAAAAACTTTAATTCTTATTAAAAGTTTTATAAAATATTTTGTGTTTATATTCAAACGGTTATGAATAGGGATGAATTAAAGAAGGCTACTTGTCTGCATTCAAAAAAGAATGCTTTGAATCAGGAATTACCAACATCAGATTTTGATGAAAATCAATAAATTATCCACAAACTAATAATATAATATGATCCATGTATAGTTTGAAAAGAAAGAAAGAAACAAACTAAGACTAAATTCATTCATTCATTCATTCATTAATAAAATGAGTTCCTGTTGGTCTAATTTAATAGACCAACAGGAACAGAAAATCAAGTTCAAGCTTTACAGAAAGCAATATGATCCCATATTACCGGGTATAGCGGGGTGATGTCTCGACCCCATCCTCTTGTAAGTCTGAATGTGGCTTCAACCCAAACAATATATGCGCATGATGGTAATGCAGTTACATCAAAAACTACACTGCCAATGGCTTCATCCGCAACAACGGGGTTAATAACAAACGGAGCAGGTAAAGCTCCGGATCCTTCAAAATAAACCCTCATATTATCAATAGCAGGATGAACAACTGAATATATTGCTGTTACCTTGTTTGTAACTTTGTTGCAACCTCCGCCAGAAAGTGTAGTCTCTTTAAGTTCAAGCATGACTACAGAGTAACAATGCAAATCACCACCTGCCCATGCAGGATGTCTGCGGTACAAATAGTCAGTATTGCATACTGCAATCTTGGCAAGTACATTTGAATAGGCAACAGAGGTACTTCCAACTTCACGAACCTCGCATGTTATCTCATAATGATGAATAGATGCCTTTGAGGCTACAGGAAAGGCATTGCCTGCTATATAAACAGTCGGACTAATCAGATCGAAATATTCTTTGACAAGTTTTGTTGTCATCAATTCGCCCAAAAGAGTTCCCGGAGAGAATTGACCGGCAGTGCCGAAAAGATCATTTTCTCTGGGCACACGAATCCATCCTTGCGGGTCAATTGTGACATTATAGGGAGCTGCCGGGTTGTTTACCCAATAACTATAGCTCTCCCATTTGAAAGGAGAAAATGAAATACGGTTCAATGTTCCAATTTCAAAAGGATCCATGTAATTTGCATCGGCAATTACGGATGTTCCTAAATCAAGGTTTTTAACAAGAAAGCGATATTCCAGGGCTGTGCTGGAAAATGGTGCAGGTACGGCTCCAATTAAAGGAATTGTTTCCGTAAATGCATTTCGTTCGGCATCATTCGTAAAACCGTTAGCATCGAAATCGGTTGTAATCCAGTACTGTCCTACTTTCTGAAATAAAACAGGTGCATAGGTGCCTTGTTCCCCTTCTGTTTTTACACAAAGTTCAATACAAAAACAATTGGGGGCATTTTCACGGTCTTTCTGGTGACCACGGCTTCTGGGTTCTTTTAATATAACTGTACCGGCACCACTTTCTATTGAGAAATACAAATCGGGCCCGGCAGGCCATTCAATGTTCAGCCATGAGATTAGAGTCTTGGAGAAATCTGCTTGAGTGTAATATATTTTAAATTTTCCGTCTACACCGGTAATGCCCATTCCAAGATAATCATCCTGTATAATGTCCACATCATATGCTTTTACCCTTAAACCCTGAATAGGAATTTTCTTTGAACAATCAACAACACGACCACATATAACATATAAACCAAAAAGTTTCAATATCATACACCAGAATTTATATGTAATTCCGTATTCCCAATAAGCTATAAGGGTTTGCCTGTTATCACTGTTTGGCATTTCCCTCCACAAGGGTTGAAGAGTGGTTACATGAAATTGAAGTGGTCCCTTTTCTTTCGTCGGGTTCTTAAGAACTACCTGCACCGGTACAGAGCTACAGCTAAAATCTATTTCAATTGCACTTCCATTATATTTCTTGTCAGGAAGTTCAACAGTAAAATTACCCATTTCATCTGTTTCCGTTTCAGCTAGAAGTCTGTTTGAGAGTGACTTTAATTCTTCATCTGTTCTCTGATGAAATGTTTCTTTTTCCCGGGCAACAGCCACTGTTGTGATTTCGGCAGTTTTTTCAACCGCATATATCTTCACATTGGCTTTGTAGAGAAAATCAAAACATTCTCCGCAATAGAAACCACGTAGGTTTCCTTTTAAAATGTAATTCATAACTTTAGGTTTGTTGGTTTTGCCTACTCTTTATTTTATAGGATTTTCGGCCCACTCCTTAAAATAGTATAAATACGCTTTATTAACAGAGCGATTTGTAATGAATCAGATTTTTTAGTAAATATCATCACAATCCGCATCAGGCATAAATTATGTCTGCTCGCAGAGGTACCATATTAGCTTTGCTAATAGCTTATGCTTAAAAAAGAGAATATTGTGGGATTCTTTCCATGATATTGAATTTAGGTTGAACTTAAAAAAGGTTATATGTTTGGTCTGGTTTGTTTTGTAATCAATTCCTAACGTATTGCAATTTACAATATTTACAATATAAAACCAAGTTGAAAATTAGTTTGCTTGTTTGAATATAAAAGCTGTTGAAATCATTGCCAGACCTTTAATTCGGAATCATTTTTTCATTTTCTGAATGACATACAACTATACTTTTTTTCCTTTAATAATAACAGGTCTTATTCGGCTCAATGCCTTACAGAATAAGAAATAGGCGTCTTTTTCTTTCGGTTAACGGTTTTGACCAATGGTCGCAAGAAGGTTACATATCCATAGATGTAATTTTTAATTTCACTCAGAAGACTTTTCGTTAAGCCCCGATAAACTAATTACAAATTATGCAAATTCTCATGTTTTGATAAATGCGGAACTTTTTTACTTTTACTATCTCTAATTTTTAAAGCAGAATTACAATGAATGCAATGCCACTTATCATAGGAGCGTTGACGATTTTTGTTTTAGCCTATCGTTTCTATTTCAGTTTTATAGCTGCCAAAGTTGCAACAATCAATGATTTGGGTACAATGCCATCTAGCAGGCTTTTTGATGGACATAATTATTACCCTATGAGCAAATGGGTTCTTTTTGGGCATCATTTTGCAGCTATTGCTGGAGCTGGCCCACTTGTAGGTCCTGTTCTTGCTGCTCAATTCGGTTATTGTCCCGGTTTTATCTGGATACTTGTTGGGTCAGTTATGGCAGGTGCTGTACA
>JAHEEB010000870.1 GCA_024640925.1 Bacteroidota bacterium
CATGCACTATTGTATCGAAACATTCCCTGTTATTCTGGTTCCATGCTATAAGGTAAACCATAACACGATTGTTATTATCGTTACTACCCCAGAAAAATGCAGGGTATATATGATCAAAGCTGGCTGCATTTTGGTTATCTGTTGAACCATCGCCATATATCCATTGATAATCCCAGTTATTCTCAAACAATGTTTCGTTTGTGAAAGTAATCGGAGTTTGATCCAATTCTGTTCCATATTGGGCAGGCAACGGTCTGGCCATAAATTCAGGTACTGGTGATGGATAAACAGTAATAGAATGTTCAGATGTATCGGCGCAATCGTAAAGAGACCTGGCAATAAGCCTGATTAAATAAGTGCTGTTATCAGGTGTTTGGTTATTGAACCTGTATGTCGGATCCAGAATGGTACTAAACAGAGTTCCATCGACATACCATAATAATTGTTTTACGTGAGTAGTATCGCCATTGAACTGGACATTTAGCGGACTACAGCCAAAATTAGCCGAAGCTGTAAATTCAACATTCACATCAGGATAAACATTTACAGGTTTTATTATCGTATCCTGACAACCCTTATCCGAAGTAATAATCAACATAATAGGGTATGGTCTGATGTTGCTGCTGGTGTTACTAAACACATGAGATGGTTCGAAATCCGTGCTTGTTCCATCACCATCAAAATCCCAATAATAAGCCAAAGCAGAACCTATTGAATTATTTTCCATTGTGGCTTCGAACGGTGGACAACCAACAGACTTATCCGACTTAAAATCAAAATCTGCCTTTGGTTTAGCGTAAACTGTGATATTTTTTCTTATGCTATCCTTACAGTTATATTCGGATACAGCCCTTAATAAAATACTGTTTTGAACATCTGTTGTTTTACTAAAGTTCGAATAATAATGGGTTGGATCATTTTCTGAAGAAGATGCACCATCGCCAAAAGTCCAGAAGTATGCATCGGCATTTACAGAATTATTCGTAAAAATAGTCAGGTGAGGATAACACACCGTTGTATCATCGATTCCGAAATCAGCAGTAACCTTAGGATCTACTTCTATCGATTCTCTCCATGTCGAATCGCACCCATGAATATTATTTACGGTAAGTGTTGTGTATTTTAAAAGAGGCGAACTTGTAAAGTTGTCGTAAACATGATAAAATTTAACGGTCGGATCCGTACTTGATTCTTCTCCGTTGAAATCCCAGTTATACCCAGTAATACCACCACGTGTATATGTCCGGTCTATAAGAAAACTATCTCCCGAACACATGTTCGGGCGATTAATAGTAAAATAGGCATCGACCAGGGAATATGCCGTATAATTATGAGAAATTGAGTCCTCACAACCATACAATGTACTCGCATATAGTGTAACCTTATGAGTAACATCGCTACTGGTAAGATTTGGCTCTGTTTTATCAATTGGTGTGGTAGCTGCAGAATAATAGTGTCCATCGATATACCATTTGAACCTGGAGTCGGCCTGGATATTTGAATTATTTACAAAACCTGTTGTTAAGGGCTGGCAATTAGCTGTATCGGTAAGCAAAAAATTTGCAACCATTTCCGGATACACTGTAATTGGCCGTTCAAGTGTATCGGCACACGCTAAATGCGCGGCATTTGTATCTCCGGCCGCAATAAGTTGTACTATAAGATTTGAATCTGCCAGTCCCTGGTTAATAAATGGCGGAATTATCGGAACAGAATCAAGGCTGGTAAAAACACTGATATTCGTAGCTTTACCATAAATATTCCACCAGAATTCCCTTGAACCTTTTGAGGAATAATTGACAGGTGAAATGGTAAAGGGGGAACAACCTTTATCTTTAGGAATAATATTAAAAAAAGAATTTATATAAGCCAACACATTTATGGTATCGTACCAGGAACTGTCGCACCCATTATCCTGGTTGGTAACCGTAAGAGTAATGTAATAATCAATATCACTCCCCGTTTCATTATTGTATTCTTTCGTTAGAGCACTATCGTTTGAATTGCTCGAGTTGTTATCCCCAAAATCCCAGAAATAGTTCAACCGCCCACCGCGTGAATGATTTGCAATATGAACGGTACCCGGAGAACATAAGCTCTCTTCGGGCATAGTGAAATTAGCTACCACTTGGGGATAAACAGTAATAGTGTTAGTATCCGAAGCCTCGCAACCCTCATCATTTCTGGTTCTTAGATTAATGATAAAAGTTGTATCATAATCCGGATCATTATTCACAAACACGGTGTCCCAAAAAGCTGAATTATTCAAAAATTCGCCATACCCAAAATTCCAAAAACTTGAATCGGCCCCGAGGCTATTATTCTTAAAAATAACATTGAGTGGAGAACACCTTATGTCATTTTCTTTACTAAACACTGCTGTTATATATGGATTTACAGTAATTGTATCGGTTTTGGTGTCGCTACAGAAATAGCTGGATTCAGCTGTTAGTTTTATAATATATGTAATAGAATCATCACTAATTCGATTATAATAAATCTTGGGGTAGTTACTTTCCCATGTATAATAAATGTTATGGTAATTATTATCGCCCCAATCGAACTGGAAGAAAGGCATATACCCCTGTGAAGTATTAGTAATATGAATGGTGTCCCCATCGCATATTTCATTTTTATCCAGTGTAAAATCAGCAATAACCTCGGGATAAACAACTAACCTTCTGGTAGTAGCAGTATCGCGGCACCCCATACGATTTCCGGCAATCATTTGAACATAAAGCGTATCGGGACCAGCAGCAAGGGAAGTATCATAGTGGATAAGATGCTGTATTTTATTTACCTGGGTAGTGCGCAACGTACTG
>JAHEEB010000169.1 GCA_024640925.1 Bacteroidota bacterium
ACTCGAAAAACTGCATGGTTTCGATATTTTTCAAATCACCTATATGTTGGCTCATAATTGCCTGTTTCTCCCTACCGATACAAAATGCATTTGATAATTCTGCGCCGGTAGCCAGAATTCCCTCTGTCTCGAAGTTAAGATGAATTGGTGATGGCGCATAACCACGGGACCTTCTTATAATATAATTATGTCCCTTATTTGAACTCACAACGGAATCATCGACCCTATTAATAATCTGCCGGTTGTGAGAAACCACAACCGAATTTTTTGATAAGAAAACGTTCAATGCCGATGAATCGTTTATGATTATTGGATTATCAGTAATATTTCCGCTTGTCATAACCAGCACCTTAGTCTTTATTAACCTGAAAAGTTGGTAATGTATGGGCATATAAGGCAGAAATACTCCTAATGTGCTAAGTCCGTTAGTCAATTCCCGAGAAAATACCTCCTTCATCTTTGCTTTTAGAATAACGATAGGTCTTTGCCACGATGTTAACAGTTTTTGCTCGTCTTCCGATACGTATGCGTATTGCCTTATTGTATCTGGTTTATCCATCATAATGGCAAAGGGTTTTCCATCTCGTATCTTAATTTCCCGGATTGTTTTCAGCGCTTTCTCATTGAATGCATCACAGACCAGATGATATCCGCCAATACCTTTCAAAGCAACAACCTCTCCACTATCTATAAGTATTTTTGCTCTGTTTAGTATTTCCTGATAATCAATAATTTCATGATTGTTTTCATGAAGCGTATAATGAGGTCCACAATGATTGCAAGCCAGTGGTTGAGCATGAAATCTCCGATCGTAAACATTGTTGTATTCTCCGGTACATTTGGAACAGAGGTTAAAATATTTCATGCTGGTATTTAACCGATCATATGGAATGGATTCAATTATTGAAAACCTGGGACCACAATGAGTACAATTAATAAACGGATAGTTAACCCTGTGTTGCTGGGATTCCATATCTGCCAGGCAATCGTCACATACAGCAATATCCGGACTAACCTGGGTTATTGCATCATTAATATTTTTTGACGATTCAATAAAGAATTCCTTGAATTCCGGCATCAAATCAACCTTTTGCTCTATCTTTAAAATAAAGGCTGCAGTGGGAGCTTCCTGTTTAAGGGAAGAAATAAATTCTTTAATTTTTATTGAATCACCCTGAAGATAAATAACGACTCCATCGTTTTGGTTGAACACTTTACCTGATAGCAATAATTTATTGGCCAATCTGAATACAAAAGGCCTGAACCCAACACCCTGTATTAATCCGGTGACAGATAATATGGATGTTTCCGTTCGATTGGAATTATGTGCTTTGTTTTGGTCGATATCAGATCAATTAAATAATTATAATAAATCCTTTAGTTCGGTAAACTTTATATTGAAGGCTTTTGCTACATTTTCATAAGTACAATGCCCACCATAAAGGTTAACACCCTTATAAACCGCCTTCGATTTTTTGCAGGCTTCCTCCAATCCCATGTCCGCAATAAGCAGTCCATATGGCAAGGTAGTGCTTGTAAGCGCCTTTGTAGAACTTAAGGCAACAGCCCCTGGCATGTTTGCCACACCATAATGCACAACATCATCTATAACATAGACTGGATTATCGTGAGTTGTGGGTTTAATCGTTTCAACACACCCTCCCTGGTCAACTGCTACATCGACAATAACAGCACCTTTTTTCATTATTTTCAAATGCTCTCTCCTTACCAGTTGTGGTGCTTTTGCACCTGGCAAAAGAACAGCTCCTATCACTAAATCGCTTTCACGAAGAACCTTCTCAATATTAGCCTCGGTACTATACAAAGTAGTAATACGTGAGCCAAAAATATCATCAAGGTATGCCAGCCGATCAGCATTTATATCAAGAATAGTAACATCGGCACCCATACCGGTGGCTATTTTACAGGCGTTCATACCTACAATTCCCCCGCCAATAATAGATACTTTTCCGCGTTCAACCCCAGGCACGCCACCAAGTAAAATCCCCCTGCCACCAAATGTTTTTTCAAGATATTTGGCACCTTCCTGAACAGCTAACCTTCCGGCTATTTCGCTCATTGGCCTGAGACAAGGCAGTTGTCCATCCTCTTTTTCAATTGTTTCGTATGCAACACATTTAATTTCCTTCTTTGATAGAAATTCTGTGAGTTTTTGGTCAGCAGCCAGATGAAGATATGTAAAAAGTATTTGCCCGGTACGAAAGAAACTATATTCCTCAGCAAGTGGCTCTTTTACCTTGATAACCATATCACTCTTAGCAAATATTTCTTCCCTGTCGCTAATTATAGATGCTCCGGCTTTCAAATATTCATCATCTTCAAAACCAGCAGCAGAGCCTGCATTCTTCTGAACCAAAACAATGTGTTTACGATTTACATAGGATATTACATCCGATGGGGTGAGACCAACTCTATACTCATGAGTTTTAATCTCTTTCAAGCAGCCGATAATCATATGAATACTTTATTAATGTTTTATATCCTAAGCTACTAAAAATATGCCGATAACATATATGATTTTCATCATTTGATCCGCATTAACCATGTACCAGTTTATATTGAAGATATAGCCAGCAAGAGTTAGCTCAGCTCAATCATTTTAAAGGTTACATGTTTTTCCCGTGATAAACTCTACACTAGAAAAGGGTTTGAAGAAAAAGCGACAATATATTTAATATTGACATATTATCTCTAAAAAAATTTAATACATTAGCAAACTAAAGTGCCAATAAAACTTTTCTTTTTCGTAAAAAGCAGGGTTTTTATTTGACCCTAAAATTCCATTCTATTTGACTTTGATGAAAAGTATACATAACCAATATGATAATTTGAAACAAAAGTTGAATAATCAACCAGAAAAAGAAGTTGCAGTGCAATATCTTGATGAATTTGAGAAAAGGCTTGTTAAATCAGATAATTCTGCCTCAGGTAAGAATAAAAAATTAAGTAAGAAGGCAAAAAAACAACCGGATGATTTATCAGCAGATTTCTTCTATTCCCGGATGGAAACCTTAATTCGTAAATCAAACGAGCTTTCTCCCCTGAAGTTATTAATGAATGGTCTGGAGTTGGCTACGCAGTTTACTAATAATGAAATTGGTTTTTATCATCAAATCAATTTAGAAAATGTACCAGAACTAATAATCTGGCCACACAAAACTAATGTTGGTACGATTGACAAAATATCGCCTGTTCTTGATTCATTAATTCAGTATGTTAAGCAAACCGGCCTATCACTTATTAATAATAAGCTTGATACAATCCTGATGATTTCATCGAGAGAAAAAATAGTTTTAAAGAATGTTATTATTGTTCCCATTTTCGAATCTGATACTATTGAGGCATTGTTAATAGTAGGTAATAGACCAAAAGATTATTGTGAAAAGGATGTGTCACAATTAATGTTCCTGGGAGCAAATATCCAAATGATGGCTAAAAAGAAAAAAACAGAAGATGCATATAAGCTATCGGAGAATAATTTAAGGATATTAACCCAACATATTAACGACTATATCTGGTCCTGCGATTTAAAAGGCCAGCTGACATTTATGAATTCGCCGGCAATAGAAGCTCTGGGGTACAATCAGGCTCAATTATTGAAATTAACAATATTTGATTTTTTCTTAGAGAAGGATCGGGCATTATTTTCATATAGATTTAAGTCGAGAATAAACCTTGAGAAAAAAGGAATTCATACAGAATCATCTGAATATATTGTTGAACATATAAGAAAGGATGGATCTGTTTTTTGGGCAGAAATTCATGTATCTCCCTTAAGAAATGAAGCTGGTAAAATAACCGGACTTACGGGTATTACCCGCGATGTATCGCAACGAATAATTGATGAAAAAAACCTGAAAGACTCAGAAAGACGATTGCGCGAAGCAGTTGCAGCTAAGGATAAGTTTTTATCTATTATTGCTCACGATTTGAAGAGTCCATTCAGTGCTTTAGTAGGTCTTACCGAGGTGCTACTGGAAAAGCACTTAAAAATGGATCCTGATAAAAGAGAAGAAATTATCCGTTCGATTTATCAAAGTTCACTTCGAACATATAATTTGCTTGAAAATTTGCTTGATTGGTCAAGGATGCAAACAGGCAGAAAGATGTTTAAACCAGAGGAAGTACATCTTAAAAAACTGGCTCTCGATATTTTCGATTTGTTTGCAGAGATGATAAAAAGAAAAAATATCGAGTTCAAAATTATAGAAGAAAAACAGTCCAACGTATTTGCCGATGTTGATATGATTGGAACAGTTCTCAGAAATTTGCTTTCGAACTCCCTTAAATATACACCCAATGGTGGTAAAATTACGCTTCAGATGGAAGACCAACATCCGGAGCATGTTAGGGTAATTTTCTCCGACACAGGATTAGGTATTGAACCCGCAGACCTGAAAAAGCTTTTTCGTATCGATGGTAATTTCTCAACACCAGGTATTGAAAACGAAAAGGGAACAGGATTAGGTTTGATACTGTGTAAAGAATTTATCGAAAAAAATGGCGGAAAACTGGAAGTTGAAAGCCAATTGAATAGGGGAACCACCTTTTCATTCTGCCTCAGGAAAATTCCTCAGGATACATTAAATTAATCTGAAAAAAAATGTGTGAACCAGAAACAATCCATTAACTTTTGAATTATTGGTTGTTAGTCTGATAAAACATTTTTTTCTCACTTGTAATATTCCAGAAATATAATAATTGGCCATTCAATTCCGATTGATGATAATCTTTCATGATAAAGAATTTGGCATATTTTTTTAAATAAAAAGAAGATTAATTTCTTTATGATAGTATCTAATTATTTCAACAAGAAAAATGTTTGTCTGATAATAGATTGAGAAAATTTAATGAATTTTGTACGTAGTTTATTGTTTTCTGTGTCTATATCATAAAACAAATAAACTTAACTTATAACTTACATCATGAAAATAAAAAAATCTCTTTCAATAGCCTTTTTTTTCATCGCAGTAATTACTGTTCAGGCCCAGAACAATTCAGTTAAACCAGGGGTTGTTGGTAATAAAATTTCTGACTTTACGGAGATGAATTTTCTATGGAAAAAATGCGAGGAAAGAATGTATTGCTCATTTCTTCTCGCGGAAGATACAGTGATACAAACTGGTGCACAATCTGCAACTACCAGTATGCCGATTATGCCGACATAGAACTTAAAGAAAAAATCCGTAAAAAATATAATATTGAAATTGTATTCTTGATGCCTTATGACAAGGAAACCTTAATTCAATGGGAAAAAGATTTTCCGGAGCAGATGGTAAAAGTTGAGAAGTGGAAAAATCCGGGAGTTTTGGATAGTTTAACCGATAAACAAAAAACCTGGATGGACTTTGCACGTGCTAATTATCCCAAAACATTTGATTTTACCGGTAAGAAGGTGCCCCTGCCATTTCCGGTTCTGATTGACGATAAACAAGAGGTTTCAAAAGGTCTCGATTTATTCCGCACAGAATGGGGTAAAAGCATTACAGCACAAAATATTCCAGCAATATATCTTATCGATAAGGATGGAATTATTCGATTTAAATACATCAGTCAGAATACTACCGACAGGCCCACATCGGCATACATCATAGAGATGATAGAGAAGTTGTTGTAAAAATTTAGGTACAACAAATCATACAGAGATTGGTGTTTCTAGCCATGCCACACCATTGAATGTATACTTTGCCAGTATTTCTGTTATAATTTTCCATCCCTGATTTGTTTTCGAAATTTCAAGAAAAGTTACAGAACTGCGTGAAGATGAAGGTTTGCGTCTTTATTTTTACCAAAAATCTATATTCAACCTGCACTCATCGATGAAAATAACCCGAAGAAATGTATCGAAGGCGTACTCATTGATAATTGCAGGTTGAAAAAATGTATTCAAGGTGAACTTATCGATAGTTGCATCACGAAAAATTGTATTCAATACGCTCTCATCAGTAGATGCAATAAGGAAAAATACATTTATTGCGCACTTATTGAAAAATGCAACTCGAAAAATTGTATTCAAGGCGAATTCACTGATAAATGCACCTTGAAGAAACGTATCGATGGCGCACTTATCGGTGAGTGCAATACAAAACAGCTTTCTCTTGATTGTTTTCCTGGTGAAAAATAACCTTTTTACTTTTTACACCTATTCTTACCATATAAAAAAGAGAAATAGAGAAATATTACTGGCTTTTCTGTATTAACTCCGGGCAATGGTTTCTTCTTGTTATAACTTTTTTTAAAATGACAAATTCACGTTCAAATTTTATAGAGACTTGCCAGAATAATTAGTCCCAAAGTACATAATTGACACTTAGTTGTCAGGTCAGAGATTTTTTACTTTTGTCCATTCCCTTTCTTTCATTAATTTCGTCGCAGCAAATAATTGCATCTATGAATAATATCTTATCCGTGATTTCAAAAGCCAGCCTTTTATTGCTGGGATTTATCGGGCTTTTTAACTACCAGTTGGTTGCCCAAGCCGATAATTCTAAAAAAGTACTGGTATTCAGTATCAAGGAAGAAATTGCCAAACCTGCTTGGAGAACAACCCAACAGGCTTTCGAAGAAGCAAAAAAACAGAAAGCAGACTATATTCTTCTTCACCTTAATACCTATGGGGGCAGAGTAGATATTGCCGATTCCATACGAACAAAAATAATTAACTCAGATATTCCGGTTCTGTTATTTATCGATAACCAGGCGATTTCGGCCGGTGCACTTATCTCAATTGCCTGCGATAGCATATACATGCGTCCGGGAGGAAATATAGGAGCTGCTACAGTTGTAGATCAGGGTGGAGCACAGGTTCCGGATAAATACCAGTCGTTTATGCGTTCGACAATGCGTTCAACAGCTCAATCGCATGGGAAAGACACGATTATAAAAGATGGCGATACAACCTATGTTTGGAAGCGCAACCCCGACATAGCCCAGGCAATGGTTGATCCGTCGGTAAAATACCCAGGAGTGGTAGATTCGGGTCATGTACTTACGCTTACGGCCGAAGAAGCTATAAAAGTGGGCTATTGCCAGAGTCTGGCCAACGATATACCTGAAGTTTTAAAGAAAGCTTATCTTTCTAATGCCGAGGTTTATTATTACAAACCCAGTGGAAAAGAAAAACTTATCCGATTCTTTTTAAATCCTATTGTGCAGGGAATACTCATTCTTCTTATTGTTGGGGGTATTTATTTCGAACTGCAGGCGCCAGGCATCGGATTACCGCTTGGTTTAGCTATTGTTGCTGCTTTATTGTATTTTGCCCCACTTTATATCGAAGGACTTGCTCAACATTGGGAAATACTTGTTTTTATTGCGGGAATTGTTTTACTAGCTTTAGAAATATTTGTTATACCCGGATTTGGTGTTGCAGGTATTTCCGGAATTCTTCTCATTCTCGTTGGACTTACTATGGCCATGGTCGATAATGTTGTATTTGATTACGAGGGTGTAGGAGCATTCCACAAAGTTGCAAAGGTCTTTCTAAGGGTTGTTATATTTGTGGTGGCTGCTTTTGCCGGTTCTTTGTATCTGAGCAAAAATATAGGCAGTGCAAACTGGTTTAAAGGTTTTGCCCTTGATGCCATTCAGGATACTTCTAAGGGATATATTAGCATCGATGTA
>JAHEEB010000871.1 GCA_024640925.1 Bacteroidota bacterium
AATTGGCTTCACAATATTAATTATTGCATCAATTGGACTCCCATCACCCAAGTCGATCAGTGCAGTCGGTGGAACGGTTTCTGACACGCTTGTTTCGCCATACTGGTTAATTTCAACTTATTTTATACTAACCATTGCCGAATTATTTTTAAGTCCAATTGGAATATCATTTGTATCGAAGGTTTCACCTCCAAAATATAAGGGGTTGATGCAAGGTGGATGGTTAGCAGCTACTTCTGCCGGAAATATTCTGGTTGGTGTTATGGGAGTATTCTGGAATGTTCTGCCATTGGCATTTTTCTGGGCCGTTCTTGTAATTTGTTGTTTATTCTCAGCAGCAATAATTTTTATTATGTTAAAACGACTTGAAAAGGCTACAAATTAAAAATAACAAAAAGCTGTCTTAGGGCAGCTTTTTTTATACACCAAGTACCTAATTTAAATATCGATTATTTTGGGTATTTTTGAATATAAATATTTCTGACTTATGATATCGATACCGCAACGTTTGTTGGGAGAAGCCCTGCTTATTTCAGAGAAGAATTATTCGTCCAAAACAGCTGTTATTGTGAAAGGGACGGAGTATACATATTCTCAACTGAAAGATAGTGCTGAAAAGCTTGCTTTTCATCTGGTACATACTGGTATAAAAAGGGGAGACAGGGTGGCTGTTTATATGAACAATTCCTGGCACGCTATAGTTTCCGTTTATGCTATAACACTTTCAGGTGCAGCTTTTTTAATGATTAACCCACAAACCAAGGCGAACAAACTTCAATATATTTTAAACGATAGTGAAGCAAGGGTTCTTCTGGCCGAAGCTTTGCTAAAAAATGAAATTTCATCTGCTATAGAGGGTACCAACAATATTTTTGAGGTAATTATTTCAGGTGATAAAAGTCAGATAAAAGCGCAGCCAAATATTGAATTGAAGGCTTTTGAGGAAATTCTTTCAAATGAAAAAGAAACGGCAATCCTTCCAAAAGCTATTCCTAATGATTTGGCTTCGCTGATCTATACCTCTGGCAGTACTGGATTTCCAAAAGGAGTAATGATGAGTCACCAGAATATGGTTTTTACTTCATGGAGCCTTATTGAATACCTGAGATTATCCGACGAGGACAGGATCATTCTGTTATTGCCCCTTGCTTTTGATTATGGTCTTTACCAGTTGCTCATGTCGGTTACAATAGGTGGAACATTAATTGTTGAACAATCTTTTATTTTCCCTGCTTCGGTTTACAAAGATATTGAACTCTACAAGCCAACTGTGTTCCCGGGAGTTCCCACCATTTATGCTATGATGATTGCGACCAACAAGAATTCGGGCCTCTCCTTTAGTTGTATTAAAAAGATTACAAATACAGCAGCCGCATTACCAGCAGAGTTTATACCCGATTTGAAGAAAATATTTCCGAATGCCCTTATTTTTAAGATGTATGGACTTACCGAATGTAAGAGGGTCTGTTATTTAGAACCTGAACTGATTGATATTAAGCCAACATCTGTTGGTAAAGCTATTCCGGGTACAGAAGTTTTTCTGCTTACACCCGAGGGCAATCCGGTTCCACCAAACGAACCTGGGATACTGCACATTAGGGGACCACATGTAATGTTGGGCTACTGGAAAAAGGATGATTTAAGCAAAGAGATGCTTCGCCCGGGTTCTCTGCCATATGAGCGGATTCTTTGTTCCAACGATTGGTTTAAGATGGATGAAGAGGGCTTCTTGTATTTTCAGGGCAGAAATGATGACATTATAAAAACCAGGGGAGAAAAAGTTAGTCCGGTAGAAATCGAAAATGTGATTTATAAGATTCATGGAGTTAAGGAGGTAGCAATTATTGGAATACCCGATAGTATTATGGGCGAATCAATTGTGGCTTTTATAACAACTCACGATTCTGCAACTCTCACCGATAAAGAAATCCAGAAAGAATGTATGGCACAGTTGGAAATTTTTATGGTTCCCCAGAAAATAATTTTCCTAAATGAAATGCCGAAGAGTCCGAATGGTAAAATAGATAAAAAAGAATTAAAACAATCACTTCTGGAAAATGAATAATGAAGCCTTGTATAACCAGATTAAGATTTATATTGAAAATAAAATTCATTTTCTGGAAGATAAACCTGAAGAAACCATTGATTCTACACTAAGAGCTTTATGGTTAGCTTCTGCCGATATTTTAAAATCAGCGGAAGAAGCATTCACTTTTCAGCTTCCGGATCTTTCGAAGTCTCAAAAAGAGAAACTATCACAGCTAGTTGATCTTCGGCTTAGCGGAGTACCATTAGCTCATATTACAGGAAGACAGAACTTTATGGGCATTGAGTTGTTAATAGATAAACGTGCCTTAATACCTCGAAAAGAGACTGAAATCCTAGGCAAAAAGGCAATGGAAATTTCAAAAGAAATAACAGAGTCAAAAAAGCCCGCAATTGTAATTGATGTATGTTGTGGTTCCGGAAACCTGGGATTAGCTATTGCATGTAATAACCCCGAAACAATTGTATACTCTACAGATCTTTCTTCCGAAGCTGTTGAGCTAACAAAAGAAAATATTGAATTTCAAAATGTGGGCAACCGTGTAAAAGCATTTCAGGGAGATTTTCTTGCAGCCTTTGAACAGGAAGAGTTCTATAATAAAGTAGATTTAATCGTTTGTAATCCTCCTTATATTTCCACATCTAAAGTTAGCAAGATGCATCCTGAGATTTCATCAAATGAGCCTGTTTTAGCATTTGATGGGGGGATGATGGGTATTCGGATTATTCAAAAGCTCATCAGTGAATCTCTTCGTTTTTTAAGGAATTCCGGAT
>JAHEEB010000170.1:0-5304 GCA_024640925.1 Bacteroidota bacterium
TGAACTTCTGAGGGAAAGAACAGAAAAAGCTGTAAAGAAAGGCTTAAGCGAAGATTTCATTTTAAAAGTGCTAAGGGCAATTCACCAGGAATCGATAAACAGGCAGACCAAGGTTATGAATGAATAGATTTTTGTATCTTCGGCATGCAAATTTCATTTGAATGCAAATGCAAAGGTCAATTATCAGCATTCTGGAGGATTGCCCTGAATAAATTATCTTAATATCTTTTCTTGTGAAACTATTAGAAGTAAAAGCAGAATCAAGACTTTCCAAGATACTGATCGGCGAAAGACTTGATAATCTTATAGATTATATTGTTGACCGGAAATGTATTATCATTACTGATTCATTGGTAAATAAGCTTTACGGAAAGAATTTCCCTGCCGGAATTCCAGTTATTGAGATTGGACTGGGTGAGAAAAATAAAACCCTGCAAACTTTACAAACTATATTTGATAGTTTTATATGGAATGAAGCTGATCGTTCAACATTAATTATTGCAATTGGTGGCGGTATTGTATGTGATGTTGCCGGATTTGCTGCCTCCGTATTTATGAGAGGAATGCCCTTTGGATTTGTTTCCACAACGCTTCTTTCTCAAGTAGATGCAAGTGTAGGAGGCAAAAATGGCGTTAATTTCAGCGGATATAAAAATATGATTGGGGTGTTTAACCAACCCGAATTTGTTATCTGCGATGTTGAAATGCTTCGAACCCTTGAAGAACGCCAATTCAAATCTGGTTTTTCAGAAATAATAAAAGCCGGAGCTATTAAAAATCCCGGTTTGTTTTATTTCTGTGAAGAGAATGCTGAACGAGCTCTGAAACTCGATCAGGATATACTCACTCATATGGTTTATGAATCGGTATTGGTTAAAGCAACCGTTGTTGAAGCTGATGAGAAGGAAAAAGGGGAAAGACGATTGTTGAATTTTGGCCATACTTTTGCCCATGCTCTCGAAAAAACAACAGGGATTTTACACGGAGAAGCCGTGAGTATAGGAATGATCATTGCTGCAATGGTTTCAGAAAAAATGGAAATGATTTCTGAAAATGAGACAAACCGGTTACGAAAGATACTTCAGGCTTATGGCTTACCAGTTGAGCCAAACATAGATATTGTTAAATTATTCTCGGCTATGCAAAAAGATAAGAAACGCGAAGGAGATTTCATTCATCTTGTGCTTTTAGAATCGATAGGTAAAGCTGTAACCCGGAAAATTTCCTATAAACAACTTGAACAAATAACGAATGATTTGCGTAGCTATTTCTGATAAAAATACTGATAAATGCCTGAAATTGATGGATTCGGCCGAGATGGCCGAAATCAGGCTTGATCTTACCGGATACAGTTTAACTGAAATAGAAAAGGTTTTCAGTCACCCTGTACCCAAGATTGCTACCTGCAGAGCCGATAAAACAGGTTTGGTAGTTCAGAGAGAAAAACTCATGAAAGCTATTGAATTGGGTTCTTCTTATGTCGATATAGAGATTGAAGTGCCCGATGAACAAAGAAATGAAATAGTTGCCTTTGCCAGAGAGCATAATTGCCGGGTAATTATTTCCTATCATAATTTCGAAAATACACCCCCTTTGCAGGAATTATTTGCTATTGCCAATGATTGTTACTCTAAAGGTGCTGATGTAGCAAAAGTTGTAACTACCATAAACAATGATTATGAAAATGCCTGTATATTGGCTTTGTATTCGTTAAACAGGCCCATGGTTGCTTTAGGCATGGGAGAAAAGGGGAAAATTACCCGTATTATAGCACCCTTCATGGGGGCAGAGTTCTCTTTTGCTGCTTCTGACGAAGGCGCAGGAACAGCTCCGGGACAAATAACCAATAATCAAATGAAACAGATAGTGACGCAAATCAAAAATATTATCAATCAATGAATAGTTTCGGCCAGTTTTTTAGAGTAAGCATTTTTGGAGAATCGCATGGATTGGGAGTAGGAGTGGTTGTTGATGGTATACCGGCTGGTATGCCGCTTGATTATGATGATTTCTCCAGTGATCTTGATCGTCGCAGATCTGGGGCAAAGGGTACTACACCTCGTAAGGAGGCTGATTTACCTAAGCTTACCAATGGTCTGTTCAATAATTTTACTACTGGTGCTCCACTTGTTATTCAATTCGAAAATACGAATACCCGATCTAAAGACTACGATAAATTAAGGGAAATGCCCAGGCCTGGGCATGCCGATTTTGTTGCATCGAAAAAATTTGGTGGATTTGAAGATTTTCGCGGAGGAGGTCATTTCTCTGCCAGGTTAACTCTTGGTATTGTTGCGGCAGGTGTAATTGCCAAAAAATTAATTCAACCTTTGACTATTAAGGCTGAGTTAGTTGAGGCTGGGGGCAGCACGAATATTAATGCTGCTATTGATAAAGCTGTAGAAGAAAATGATTCAATTGGTGGTATAATTGAATGCAGGGTTTCTAATATGACTGTTGGATTGGGAGAGCCATTTTTTAATTCAATCGAATCGGTTATGGCTCATATGATGTTTTCGATACCTGCTGTTAAAGGAATAGAATTTGGTTCTGGTTTTTCTGCTGCCCGCATGAAAGGTAGTGAACACAACGATAATATTCTTTCTTTCGATGGCAAAACAGAGACTAACCATGCTGGAGGAATTAACGGAGGAATAAGCAATGGAAATGATTTAGTTTTCAGGATTGCTATAAAACCAACCTCAAGTATTAGTAAAGAACAAAAGACACTTAATATAAAAACAGGCGAAATCGATTCTTTGAAAGTCGAAGGTCGTCACGATGTGTGCGTTGCACTTCGTGCCCCAGTAATTGTTGAGGCTGCTGCAGCCATTGTTCTTGCTGACTTTATGCTGCAAGAGCAACGAATTCCACGTGTCTGGAATGAAATAAAGGATTAACATTATTAAATTTCCCTAATAAAAATCTTTAAAAATGAATATTTCAAAAATTCTTGTATTAGGCGCTGGCCGTATGGGAGCCTGGTTTGTTGATTCACTCTGTCTCGATTATCAGGTTGCTGTTTTTGATATCGATAAAGTAAAAATGCGGTATTTATTCAATTGTCGCAGATTATTGGAATATGAGGAGATTAAAGATTTTAATCCGGATATGGTTATCAATGCTGTTAACTTGCAATATACAATTCAAATTTTTGAAGATGTGTTGCCTTATCTATCCGAAAAATGTATTCTTTCAGATATAACATCAGTAAAGCTGCCTCTTCGCGATTTTTATATAAACCTGGGACGCAGGTTTATTTCAACACATCCAATGTTTGGTCCTACTTTTGCTAAATTCAATGCTCTGAGTGACCAAAATGCAATCATTATCGAGGAATCGGATGAAGAGGGTAAGAAATTCTTCAGAAATTTTTATAAACAATTTGGCATAAAGATTTTCGAGTATACTTTTGTCGAACACGATAAAACAATAGCCTATTCATTGTCGGTTCCCTTTGCTTCATCTATGGTTTTTGCTGCTTGTATGCAATACCAGGAAGCCCCTGGAACATCTTTCAGGAAACATTATGAAACTGCCCAGGGAGTTTTATCGGAAGATGATTACCTGCTAACGGAAGTTCTTTTTAGCGAATATACCTATGAACAAATAGATAAAATCGGAAAAAAGCTAGAGTATCTGAAAGAAATAGTTAAAGAAAAAGATGCTGCTAAGATGTTTCCGTTTTTAAGAGAATTAAGGGCAAATATTAAACCTCTAGAAGCGGAGTAAGGATTATTATAATAGATGAAATTCATCAATAGACTTTTAATTACCTGCACTTTACTGATTTCATTAACAGCTTGTGCTGATAATCTTCAGGATAGAAAGCTTAAGAAACAAACAATTGTTGTTATTGAAGCGATTAAAAACTATGAAGAAGAAAACAACAGATTTCCAAAGGAACTCCAGGATCTTATACCAACATATTTAACTTCAATACCCAAAACAATACCTGAATTAAACTATTGTTGGGAAAATAACCTGCCTTCGTTGTATTTTATTGAAGATGGGGATGAACTTAATCTGTTTGGCAAAAAGATTGTACTATCGGTCTATAAGAAACTTTATTACGATTTCACTACCAAGAAATGGGACATAGTTTATTTTGATGAATGATCTCTTATTAATGAAACAGAGCTCCAATTATTCGTATGTATATCATTGAACTTTGCATTAGCCCATATTGTAATGGATGTTTTAAATTTTAAGTTCAAATTCTGAAAAAGACGAATTAAATGCTTTTTCTTAACTAACTTTAACCTAGTTTGCCATTAGGAAATATCTAATGGCAAATCGATTAAGAAAATCTAGACGTAAGATTTTCTAATTCGGGGTTATACTCGCTAAGTCAATAGAGGATTATTGAATCACTATTGACAAATCTCGGTTTAAAATACAACTACAGAATATGTTTTTTCTTCGAACAATAGTAGCAATAACTGCGCGAAAGACTTTGAAATACATACTCTTTCTGCTTTTTTTGCCTTCTATCCCAACTGTTGTTCAAGGTCAAATCGAAAGAAAATCCAGGATTATCGGCGGACATATCTCAATAGTACGATTAGATGAGTTCCAGAAAGAAGAAGAAGATCTCAATTACACATCAAATTACTGGAGGTTTGAACTAATTCCTGAAATTCGGTATGCTATCATTGAAAATCTCACGGTAGGTGTTAATCCGATTATTACTGCAGAATTGGGGAAAAGTAAATATCAGAATAATTATTCGCGTATTTACCTGGGTTTAGGAGGTAACATTAATAAATATTTTGGCGATGAAGTTGTATTGCCTTATGTTTCCTTGGCATCTCATATTGCAACTGGTGCAGTTGGTCTTGTTTATACTGATAATCCAGGAGATTTTACAGGGAAAAGTTATGAATATAAGATAGCTCCTTCAGTTGGTATACTTTACCGGCTAAATCCAGTAATAGGAATTGATTTCAATTTGTCGTATGCTTATATCTATGCTTATAAACAGAGGAAAGATATTGTAGAAACAACACAATATAACAAAGTAATGTTTAGCGTTGGCCTGATAGCCATAATGAATGAAGAATTATGGAAAAGATAATAACCCTCTTTCGAAACATGCCAATCATTTTGCTTTTCATGCTGGCTGAAATTCTTTCCCAGGAAACAGTCTGGTCTCAATTGCCTGATAAGACGTACATTTTGGGAGGGGCAATGTCTTTTGGTTATGAGAATATAGATTATTCGAATTCAAATGAAATAACAGAGACCTATAAAATTCTGAAAATTGATTTTAACCCCGAATTTGGATATGTATTTACTGAGAAT
>JAHEEB010000170.1:5314-7635 GCA_024640925.1 Bacteroidota bacterium
GGTAAGTATAACAAATGAAGAGACCATTTCTGACATAACATCAAACTTTACGAATACTTCATATGGCCTTTCAGCCAAAACAAATTATTATTTTGGAAAAACAAAGTGCAGGCCATATGTTGGGTTGCAAATAAAAGGTGCTGTTGGGAAATACCATACAGAAGCATTTGATACACCTCCTCAGGATGGTCCATTATCTGTTATTGAAATTTGTCCGAACACAGGTTTGTTGTTTGTTATTCATGAAAACGTAGGAATTGAGCTTTCTGCCAGGTTTTCTTTGTCGAGATATACAGAAATGAATAACGATTATTATAGAGATAGAGGCATTATTTCTGTTGGAACCGGGTTTTACTATTTTTTTAATATTGAATGAAATGAACTTTTCAATTCAATACTATGTGTTGTAATCTAAATCAATTAAATCAATTGTTTAAGTTAAAAATAAAAAAAGGCCATCATTTCTGACGGCCTTTTTTTATTTCGATTACTTTTTAATTATCACTGATTTTTCTTCTTTTTCTTGCAGCATATGCTACACTTAATCCACCAATCAAGAGTGTTAAAATTCCACCATCTAATGGTGCACCAACGTTTTGATGTCCAACACCTCTTTCGTTTCCTCTGTCACTGGCATGTGAATCGCCATTGTCCGATGCATTTCCCCAACCATTGTTGTCTGGGTTTGCATTGTGATTCTGTCCATAAATGCTAGCCGGAGTGAAAGCTAAAGCGATACAAAAAGCACCTAATAAAAGTCCTTTTTTAACTAAACTATGTTTCTTCATATCTTTTTGGTTTTAACATTTCAAAATTAGAATATAAATAAACAATAAGTACTATCCTTTATCAATGAAAACACTTTTTATGTCAAATGTAAATGCTTGAATATTATTGACTAATGTTTGAATAATTCATTGAACAATTTTCTTTTTCATTTGTATATTGCAATTTCTTAAATGTTTTAAGAAAATGAAATAAAAAAGGCCATCATTTCTGACGGCCCTTAAAATTTTTTCTATAGCTTATTAATTATTACTAATTTTTTTTCTTTTTCTTGCTGCATATGCAACACTTAATCCACCAAGCAAGAGTGTTAAAATTCCACCATCTAATGGTGCACCAACGTTTTGATGTCCAACACCTCTTTCGTTTCCTCTGTCACTTGCATGACAGTCGCCATTGTCCGATGCTTTTCCCCAACCATTGTTGTCTCGGTTTGCATTGTGATTCTGTCCATAAATGCTAGATGGAGTGAAAGCTAATGCGATACAAAAAGCACCTAATAAAAGTCCTTTTTTAACTAAACTATGTTTCTTCATATTTTTTTGGTTTTTACATTTCGAAAATAAATATAAATAAATAATCAGCACTATCCTTTATCAATGAAAACACTTTTTTTGTCAAATGCAAATGCTTGAATATTGACTGATTTTTGTAAAATACATTTATTTGTGATCAGTGATCAGTGATTGGTGATGGGTGATGGGTGATGAGTGATGAGTGAAAAGGAAAAAGTGATCGGTAAACTGTTTACACAATCTAATTTACACTCCCTCCTGATAGGTTGGCTCCCTTCCGTTCGGTTAGCTCCCCACTAATCGGATTGAAGTCCCCACTGATCGGATCGATGTCCCCACCAATCGGATCGATGTCCCCACCAATCGGATTGATGTCCCCCACTGATCGGATCGATGTCCCCACTAATCGGATTGATGTCCCCACTAATCGGATTGAAGTCCCCACTAATCGGATTGATGTCCCCACTAATCGGATTGAAGTCACTAATCGGATTGATGTCCCCACTGATCGGATCGATGTCCCCACTAATCGGAATGAATTTCCTTCGAATCGGAATGAATTTCCGTTTGTTCCAATTGAAATTTCTTCGGGTAGAGATGATTTTTCTTTCAGCAGATTGTAAATTCCTTCTGTTCGGTATTCTTTTCCTTTTAGCAGGAACTTCTTTCTTTTTAACCAGGATACCTGACCGTTTGATACGAACCCAAGTAAAACAGAAACGACCGCATGAACGGCCGTTCTTATTCGGGTTTCTACGATACCTTTTGCGTTTCGGTGGTTGTTCCTTAAACTGACTGTAGAATGTCCGAATAACAAGAACAAACCATAAGACTTTTCTATTTCGATTTTAATGCAAGTTGCAACCTTATATTTGCATGGGGAATTAATTATCTAAATGAATTGTCAACTCTTTAACCCCCTGAACAAAAGCATCAATATCCTCTTCGTTGTTAAAGAAATTCACCGATACTCTTATTCCTTCGCCTCTGGTAGAAACATAAATGTTTTTCTTTAACAGT
>JAHEEB010000872.1 GCA_024640925.1 Bacteroidota bacterium
ATTTGAACAAATGGGTGATACGATTTCCACTCAATTGTACCACAAAGCGGAAGAATGGTGTGAAAGTGGTATCTATTTCTCCGAATCGGGCAGAAGGGAACTGAAGAACTACCTCGAAATGACATTGGGCATTATAGAAAGTGCCATAAAGATATACAAGGCTCCGAATCTGAAAAAAGCCCAGGAACTAAAAGACCGATATAAACAATCGAGAGAGAAATTTTTCGAGCTTGAACGTCAGCATTACGACAGGCTCAAGGAAAACGTAGAGGCAACGGTATTAAGCAGCAAAACTCATCTCGAAATAATTACCCTGTTTAAAGTAATTGGCAGTCATGCCACAAATACGGCGCGGATTATCATATACCGCACAAGCAAAAATCATAAAAACTCAAAAAAATGAGCCAGGTAAATCCTCAGATAGAACCCAGTTGGAGGGATGAATTAAACGATGAATTCAATGCATCGTATTTTACCAGTTTGAAGGAATTCTTAGTGGAAGAAAAAGAAAAGTACAAGGTTTATCCTCCGGGCTCACAAATATTTAATGCATTTAATTTTACCCCATTTAATGATGTCAGAGTTGTAATACTGGGGCAGGATCCTTATCATGGACCCGGTCAGGCTCATGGCCTTTGTTTCTCTGTTCCTAATGGTATTACCCCTCCTCCATCGCTGGTAAATATTTTTAAGGAACTGAATACCGATTTGGGAGTTCCTATGCCTTCGCACGGTAATCTGGAGAAATGGGCAAAACAGGGAATATTGCTTCTCAATGCTACCCTCACAGTCAGGGCAAATCAAGCCGGTTCTCACCAGGGTAAAGGATGGGAAACATTTACCGATGCAGTTATTAAAAAACTTTCAGACAAGAAAGCCGGATTAATATTCATCTTATGGGGGAAATATGCACAGGCAAAAGAAAAAATAATCGATACCCAAAAACATTATATTCTTAAAGCCGCACATCCTTCGCCTTTTTCGGTATTCAACGGTTTTTTCGGATGCAAACATTTCTCAAAAACAAATGAATTGCTTAAACGACATGGGTTCGACGAAATAGACTGGAAACTTGAAAACGGGTTGTTTGGAAAACAGTAAAATAGCCTGAATGAGGCCGAAGGACTCGGCTGTTGAACATAATAAGAATGCTCACAAACAGTTTTGCTTAAGTTTAGGTTCTATTCGTACGAAACTGTATCCAAATGGTTATCGATATAGGATAATCTTAACCCCTGAGGAAGGTTTTCAAATAACAGAAACAGGTTACTGCCAACTTTGCAAATCCCAAAATCATCGGTTTCAAGGGTTCTTTCATACTGTGTTTCCCAAGAACTGCTGAATTTACTTAGTTTATTCCCGTTTTTTGTAATAAATGAGTTATTCTCAAGACTTACTAATGGAACTTCATTGAATAATCCTTCCTTTTCAGCCGAATAATTCAAACCGCAATATTTGTCGATGGAATAAAATATGGTTTTGTTGGCCGATTTTGAGTAAATCCCCAAGGCAATTGTATTATTAAAAGGAATATTGAAAACAAAAAGGATTTCCCTGTCAGATGCCGGAATTCCCAGGCTATAAGCTTCCTTTTGCAGTGAGACACTTACATTTTTAAACTTCTCTATGTAAAGTGAGTCTGTTGTATTGTCGAAAGATATGTAATAAAGAATATCTTCTATGTTAAACAAATAGGTATTTTCAGATGTGTTTCCGGCCGATAATTTCTTTGACCATAATCGTTGAAGATTTTTATCATAGAAATCGGCATAAAGAGAGGCATCGGCAGCAGAATAATAGTGAATAAGCCCACTGGCATAATTAAAAACCTGGGTGGTGATATTGTTTTCGCTAGAACTGCTGGTTTTAAAAGGATATGCTGAATTACTCTCCGTACTTTCTTCGTTGAGTAAATAAAACGAACCATTTATCTGCACCACCTTCTTTAACCGGTTGATAACATCGACATAATCATAAAGTGTATCTATGATAGCAAGCTTCTCGTCAAGTACGAGAAATGCACTTTTAATCGTTGACTCCGAACTCTCTATATATCCATCGAGGATAATACTTCCATCGCTTGCTCTGTATGCCCTTAGTGAGTGAAAATTTTGGTCAGACAGGTAGGTTCTATAGCGGTATACGATTAGAATTTCTTTTGTTATGCTGGAGACTTCAATGTTTTCTTTGTAAACAGAAATTTTTATGTTGTATGTTCCGGAGTAGTTGAATGTATGTGTAATTTCGGTACCTGAATAACTGCTGCCATCGCTGATTTCCCATCTAACATCGCTCATATCTCCTGAAACACATGCAAGCTGAAGGGGTTCGTATGCATAAGAAATTTCTGGTATATCGGTGGTAATATCAATGGGTTCGAAGATTTCTTCTTTCTGACAGGAAAGAATTGAAGATACCAATAATAAAACTGGTAGTATTCGTTTAACTGTTTTTGTGGTTTTTTTGTAGAAATGAGCCATTGCAACTTCAATTCATGTACCGAATTTAACGGTTCTGTAGCATACCTGTTGGATGTTTTTGATTAACGTATGGATTTCAATGAGGAAAACATCAATTTCGGTATAGTGAATAGTTATTAGTGATCGGTGATCGGTGATCAGTGATCGGTGATCAGTGATCAGTGATCGGTGATCAGTGATCAGTGATCGGTGATTAGTGATCAGTGATCGGTGATTAGTGATTAGTGATTAGTGATCAGTGAACAGTGAATAGTAGTTTGTTATTTTCCTTTTCCATCAACAAGTTCCTGCATTGTTGCAGTGATCTTGTCATCAACAACAGAGGCTAATTTCCCT
>JAHEEB010000171.1 GCA_024640925.1 Bacteroidota bacterium
GTTAAATCGACAATAATCTGGCCGAAAATGCCATCCGCCCAATTGCCCTTGGCCGAAAGAACTACTTATTTGCTGGGTCTGAAAGAGTTGCCGAAAGGGCTGCCATGTTGTTTAATGTTTAATTGCCATTAAAATATTGCTGCACTATAATAAAAAAGCCCGGGTTTGCCGGGCTTTTTTATTATTCAGCTTTATCTGAACTTAAATTCAACGTTTCAAATGGTAATTCACCTATCTGACCAGATTTTGTTTTAAATATTATTTTCTCCAGCTTGCTATCAACCTTTACTTCCATCTGCTCTTTTATTCTTGCGTTTGAACTTGTATTTAATTGCCAAAGTTTATTTCTTATTGCAAAAACGTAAATAGATGGGCAGTATATGCCTGAACATTTGTCTACCATTAAAATCAAAATATCACTATTCTTTATACAGAATTTCTCTGAATGCACAGTAGCTAAAGAACTAATGCTTTTCCCCCATTCTATTATTTGATTTGTATCTTGAAAAATGAGGGTTGTGGTAGAATCACTTGGCTCCCATTTCAATTCTTTAGTAAAAAGTTCTTGAGAATAAGAGTTCTTTAATAATACTATTAGTAGGAAAAATAATATACTTTGAATATTTATCTTCTTTTTACCCATAAGAATATGCCTCCTCCATTATAAATTATAAAATATTGTCCCAGTTTAAAGGTGTTCCTCTTTTTAAATCGCACTTTGCCAATTTTCCTTTGACTAATTCAAGATATTTGGGAGAGATTCCGTTGCCTGGCCGAATTGAACGAATATTATTTTCAGTAAACTTTTCGCCTGTTTTAATGTCTTTAACAACAAAAAGGGAACGGGCAAATTTTCTGTTTTTTAATACTTTCTCAGAAATATTGTATGTTATGTTTCCAATTGATTTTTCTGTTATTCGAATACTATTAACCATCAGTTCAAACTCTTTAGGTTCCATTGAGAATTCAGCATCTGGTCCGCCAATTTTTTTATCCAGAATAAAATGTTTTTCAATAATTCTTGCTCCGAGTGCCACTGCTGCAATTGGCACAGTACTCCCGATTGTATGGTCAGAAAGTCCGGCAATAACATTAAATGTATCAGAAAGGTTCTGTATGGTAGCTAAATTAGCATCTTCAGGCTGGGCAGGATATGCCGAAGTACATTTCAAAAGAGCAATTTGATTATTGTTCATTTTTCTGCACGCTTCAACAGCTTCAAAAATTTCTGAAAGAGAGGCTATTCCTGTGGAAATTATCATGGGTTTACCTTTGGAAGCAACATATTCTATAAGAGGAATATCACTTATTTCAAATGAAGCAATTTTATAAGCAGGGGGATTAAATTTCTCAAGGAAATCTACGGCTGTTTTATCAAAAGGTGTGGAAAAGCAAATTAATCCTTCTTTTTTAGCACATTCAAACAATTCTTCATGCCATTCCCAAGGGGTATAAGCGGTTTGATACAAACCATATAAAGTTTGTCCATCCCACAAGGTTCCCTGATTAATCTGAAAATATTCATTATTGCAGTCAATTGTAATCGTATCCGGAGTGTATGTTTGAAGCTTAATTGCATCGGCTCCTGCTTTCTTGGCAGCCTTAATTGTTTCTAATGCAACTTCAAGCTTATGATTATGGTTAGCAGATAACTCTGCAATAATTAGAGTTCGTTTGCCTTCAATGTTAAAATTACCAATTGTAAATTCTTTCATATTAATTGTTCTCCTTTAATAAGTTCAAAGCCATTTTCAACACTATATTCCAGAAGTTCAACTGCTCCATTTTGAGTTTTAATTATTGGATTTGGTGAAGTTGATAAAATAAGACCATTTGGATCATTATCCCTGAATCCGAAATCTGAAAATACGATTTTATTAATAATTATTTTTCCCCCCTGAAAGAAAGTAAATGCACCAGGATATGGAATTGCTAAAGCTCTTACCCAATTATATATTCTTTCCTTTTGCCAATTCCAATTAATCTTTCCGTCTTCAGGTGTTCGCTTTCCATAGTATGTAGCTAAAGAATGATTCTGTTTCTCAGGTTTTATTTTTCCAGATTTAATCATATCAAGAACATACAGAATTATTTCAGGGTATTTTTTTTGATATATTTCTAATAAATCTCCTCCTGTAAAATGCTCTTCTATTTGAATTTTTACCTGATAAATAATATCTCCGGTATCACAGCCATTATCAATCAAATGAACAGTGATTCCTGTGATCTTTTCATTATTAATAATAGCCCAAACATGTGGAGTTCTTCCTCTATATTTAGGTAATAAGGAACCATGTATGTTAATTGCATATTTCTCAGGTAAAGCAATTAGTTCACTTTCTATAATAAATAGATAATTTATTGAGAAAAGTACATCTATCTTTTTATTTGAAATGAAATCTGTAGTTCTCTGATTTCTAGGGTTTCCAATAAAAACTGGAATTTCCAACTGATTAGCAAGCTGAATTATTTCTGTTGATTTACTATCTGTAAATATAAAATTTACAGCATAATTGGAATTAAGAATTTGTTTAAAAACATTCAATCCAAGAGAACCGCTTAATAATAGTCCAATATTCATAAAACTCTTTTATTGCATTCATCAAAAATTCTTCGTGCTCCTTGACCATCAACCAATTTAAATCCAATAGAACTTCTTAATTTTCTTGTCTCACTATCATTTAAAATTGAAATTTCTCGCAGAAGATCATTTTCATTATATTTATCCCAACTGCCTATAAAACTAATATAATTAGCATTAATCCATCCGTTTACATTGGTCGATTGATTGTCGGCAATTTGAATTCCAATTGTGGGTATTCCCATTTTAGCAAATTCGTAAGTACTTTGACCAACTGCAGATATTGCCAAATCGGTTTTGTTCAATAATCTTATCAATTCCGCGGATTTTAATTCATTTACAAGTTGAATATTTGACTGATTAATAATTTCGTCCGATCGAGAATTACTACCCATTAACAAAATCAGGTTGGATTTGCAATATTCTCCTATGGTTTTGGCAACTTTAGAGGATAATTGACGCAAATCAGTAGCGCCAAAAGTGATGAAAATGTTTTTAATTTCTTTATTTATTCTTATTGGCTTTATATCCCAGAATTCTTTCCTTATTGCCTGGTATTTTGTGCCTAATAAATAAGTGTTTTCATTTTTCCCTAAATAATTCAAATCAGTAGCTCCGATACTTCCATTGACAACAAGACTTTTAGGATAATTTAACCGGTTTGTATCATCAATAACAAGCAGCAGACGAGATTGATTAGAGGCAATATTATAAAGTTCAAAATCTGCATGATACGAGTCAATTAAGCAAATACTATTTTTAAAAATTCGCGTTTCTGAGATTTTGTTAAAGGAGGTGTACCAATTTTCTATTTTATGTTCAAATCCTGAAAGGAAACGGGCAGTATTTTTATCTCCATTTATATAAAACTTTGAATTAATCCCTTTATCTTTAAATGCCTGAGCAATAGAAAGACATCTTATCAGATGACCTAATCCAAAATTAAACCCAGCTTCAGTAAAAACCAATAATTGCATGGTTATGAATAATGAAGTGTATTATATTTAATTTCAGCTATTAACCAATCCGATTCGGTATCTATATCCTGAGCTTCCAGTTCATTCAAAATAATTACACCTGAATTACTGGTAAATAATTTCTTCTCCTGTATTAAATGTTTAGATCGTATCAGATAAAATTGGCCAGCATCGTGATAAGTCGGTTCAAGATCCTGCGATCTTTTATAATAATTTTCTGGCCAATTTAATATGGCTTTATTGTTAACAATTTTGAGCGATCTTTGAATTGGAAAAGAGTACTGTAATACCGGAAAGACACAATCGAGACAAGAGCTGTTTAACAGACTAAAAGCTTTAATAATATTTACATCTCTTAATAGAGGGGCAGTTGGTAAAATGCAACAACAAATATCAAACTTTTTATCATACTTATTCAAAACTTCAATAAGAACATCGGCGATTCCAACCACATCATTCGCATTTTCATTGCTCCGTAAAAAAGGAATCTTCGCACCATATGAAGCTGCGATTGTGGCAATTTCTTCTGAATCCGTAGATACCATTACTTCATCAAAAAGACCAGAAGATATTGCTGTTTCAATCGAATAAGCGATTATTGGTTTTCCCAAAAAGCACTTAATATTTTTTTTAGGAATGCGCTTACTTCCTCCGCGAGCAGGTATTATGCAAATATTAGCCATTCACAAATTCTTTTACTTTTTCTATTACAAATTCTTGTTGTTCATTGCTTAAAGCAGGATACATAGGCAAAGATAAACACTGATTGTAATAATTTTCTGCAATGGGTAAGTCTCCTTTTTTCCAACCCATCTTTTGATAATAAGGGTGAAGATGAACGGGTACATAATGTACCTGAGAGAAAATGCTATTTTTTGCCAGAAAATTATAAAGTTCTGCTCTTTTTTCTACCAAAACAACATATAAATGATAAGCATGGAGTAAATTTTCATCAACTTTTGGGGTTGTGATGTGGCTGTTTTTAAAGCTTTGACTATATTCTAAAGCAATTTCTGTTCTTCTTTTTAAACCTTTCTCTGCTTTTTTTAATTGAGAAACTCCAAGGGCTGCCTGAATTTCTGTTAATCTGTAATTAAAACCCAAATCAACCATCTCGTAATACCAACCTCCATGGTTTTCATTTAAAAGGCCGGTATCTTTTGTTATTCCATGGGTTCGCAGCAGAGTAAGTTTTTTATAGATTTGTTCATCATTTGTGGTAATCATTCCTCCTTCTCCTGTAGCTATATGCTTTACCGGGTGAAAAGAAAAGATAGCCATATCGGAGTAATTATTGTTGCCACAGTTCTGTTTTACTCCCTTTGAATCAATGAAATATCCGCCAGGAGCATGGCATGCATCTTCAATTATTTTGCAATTGTATTTATCAGTAAGTTCTTTTAGTTTATCCAGGCGAACCGGATATCCAGCAAAGTCGACAGGGATGATACATTTATAGGTTCCCGGTTTACTCTTTTTCAGTTTATCTTCGACCTGGTTAAGATCGATTAGGTAACTTTCCGGATCAATATCTACAAAATCAACCTCCCCGCCAGCATATAAAACACAGTTCGCAGAGGCTGCAAAGGTTATAGGTGTTGTAATTACTTTATCGCCTTTGTTAAGATTGAGAGCGAGAGCTGCCAGATGAAGTGCTGCAGTGCCATTAGCAACTGCAACGGAATATTTTGCGCCAATATAATCGGAAAATAAGGATTCAAACTCAGGAATCTTCGGGCCTTGAGTCAGAAAGTCTGATTGAAGTACTTTTACAACCTCATCAATATCTTCCTGGGTAATCGATTGCCTTCCATAAGGAATTGGTTTCTGTACCATATTAGAATGTAATATTAGGATCGATATGTTTTCTGATTAAATCCCGGATCTGTTCTACACTCAACCATTCTGTATTGCCTCCGGAGTTGTACATAAATCCTCTTTCTACTTCTTTTGCGTTGAATTTTTCAATGTATTTTTTCTTATCCGCATCCGATGACAGAATAGCATAATATTTGCCCAAATCAATGGTATTATATGAATCGCTTTGGGTAATCATTTCTTCGTGAAGTTTTTCTCCTGGGCGTATGCCAATGTCTTCTAACTTGCAATTAGGCGCAATTGCTTCGGCAAGAGTAAGAATTTGATACGATGGAATTTTGGGAACAAAAATTTCTCTTCCCAAGGCATTGTGTATTGCCCACAAAACCATATTTACACCTTCTTCAAGTGTAATATTAAAACGGGTCATTTCTTTATGGGTAATGGGTATAATCCCATCTTTTCTTTTGTTAATAAAAAATGGTATAACCGAGCCGCGAGAGCCCATTACATTGCCATAACGTACGCAAGAGAACCTTAAATCACGTTTTCCTTTAATGTTATTTGCTGCAATAAATAGTTTATCAGAAACAAGCTTAGTAGCACCATATAAATTAATTGGCGCAGCTGCCTTATCAGTCGATAAAGCTACAACAACCTTTACTTGTGAGTCAAGAGCAGCATCAATTACATTCTGAGCACCATTTACATTAGTTTTAATACACTCTTCCGGATTGTATTCAGCAGTAGGTACCTGTTTGAGTGCTGCCGCATGTACAATTATATCTATTCCTTCACAAGCTCTTGTAAACCGCTCTTTATCTCTAATGTCTCCAATAAAATATCTGATTCCGGGATATTTATCCTTTGAAAACTTCTGCGACATCTCAAATTGCTTTAATTCATCTCGAGAATAAATTACAAACCGTTTAATATCAGGGTATTGCGAGAGCACCATTTCGGTAAATTTTTTACCAAAAGAACCTGTACCACCGGTTAACAAGATTGTTTTATCTTTTAATTCCATTTGAAGTATTTTTTAATATTTTTTCCCATTCATATTTTTGGGATATTATTTGATCTATATTGTTTTTTATATAAAAGTTTAGCAACTGAGGTCTATATTTTTCTTTTACATCATGAAATTCTTTAAATTTAAAGTTTTCAAATATCCATATTGTTTTTTTAAATTTTGGCAATTTTAGGAAGATTTTTTTATTGTAGAAAAACTGACCCAAAGTCATCATGCAATACATCACAAAATACTTCAAATTGAACCGAACCTTTTTAGTATTTTTTATGCGATCAATGGTTTCTTTTAAATAAAATGCTGCCCTGATATGATTTAATCCATCGGCAAAACCAATGGTATCTTCAATGAGTTTCTCTCTTGTTCTTACTATTGAAGGAGAATGACACGGCTCAATTTGTCCGGTCCGATAATATTCATTGATGGATTTTTGAAATTCATCGTAGTTTTTAATAATTAAAGATCCCTTATGTATCTCGTCTCGGTTAAAATCAGGATCAGGATTTAAAAGAAGAGTTCCATTTTTATCCATCATCCAGGCTTCGAGGCAGGTTGTAGTTTCAAAACCTGTCCATATATCTGATATGCTTATTAAATCATGAATATTCTCGTTTTTATGAAGATAAAGGACATTTTTATAATCCCTAAGTCTCACCATCTCATTTGGATCATGCCTTGTTATAGAAGGATTTGCTTCATTTGGATGCCTTTTTAGAATAAATAAAATATCCGGATTATTCTCTATGGCTTTTCTTAATATTTCTTCGACCTCAAACATTTGTTCTTCTATCCATCTGAACTTTGACTCAGAGTAACCATTGGCAATTAATTCTTCCCTCCCTTGTTCATTAAATATTTTACCAAAGGCCCACCCTGCATAACCAATAACCTTTTGAAATTGTTCTAATCCATAAATTTTTAAAAAACTGTTTCTTTCAGAAAATTTAAAGATCTTATATCTGTCAAATCCTAAACCGCCTGTGAGTACCATTTTATTTGCAAAGAAAGGTTCGGATTGCTTTAAAAAATTTAGGGTACGATTTGACCAATGACATACAAAATCCTGAAAAAAATTTTTATCTGTATTATATCCCCAATAATCAAAAGTCCCATTAGTGCGAAAGTTCCCTTCCGATATTAAAGCAAAAACTTTTATTTTATTTTGAAAGGCATATTTGCCAGCCTCAAAAAGCAATTTTGACCCAATAGTATTTGGCAAAAGAA
>JAHEEB010000873.1 GCA_024640925.1 Bacteroidota bacterium
GCGAATTCTCAGGGATAGTATTAGCCAGG
Organism: Bacteroidota bacterium; assembly: GCA_024640925.1. Lineage (GTDB taxonomy): Bacteria > Bacteroidota > Bacteroidia > Bacteroidales > UBA10428 > UBA10428. Next base: position 30 of record JAHEEB010000873.1, read on the forward strand.
CTGGGATATAAAAATTATGAAAAAATGGTTATTTCCGGCTTAATGGATAATTTCTATAAGATAAAAGACAATGATGATTATACAGATATTTTTAATCAATTACTATATATAAATACCAATATTTCCTATAGTTTTACCTATCCCTTTTTAAGCCTTGAAACAAAGTATTATGATGGGATTATAAAGAATTATATACCTGATAAGTATTATTTTTTAACAAGATTGAACGGCAATATTACTAATTTGCCATGGGAATATAATCAATTGAAATTAGCCGAAATAAACCGGGATTCAAGCAAATCTAAACTAATAATTTTTCCAGATTGGCTTTTTTATAACCCCCCTTCTGATGAAGTTTTCTTAACTATTATTGAATGGCTGAAGAATCATCCTGAAGAAATTATTATTGCTAATAAGGTAAATAATTGAGAGTCCAAAATATTAATTGTTTCATTTTTCATTTATAGAAATGTTAAAAATAGTTCAAAATATATCTATATTTTTCTTGCTTGAATTCGCTTTAACCCTCCAAGCTCAGCAACCCAATATTGCCTTACTTTGCAGCCCCCGCCACGATTCCATACTTTTACGTTGGGCACCCGCCAACACACAAACCTGGAGACTGGGCAATGAGTATGGCTATGTAGTGAAGCGTTACACCGTTTTAAAAGACAAAAAAGTGCCGAAAGAAATAACAGAAGTTCAGTTAAACCAGACACCCCTGAAGCCACAGCCCATTAGAGCATGGGAGAAGTACGCCGATGATAAATATGTAGCCATTGCCGGAGAGTGTATTTTTGGTTCTGAATTTAAAGATATTCCAACGGCTGGTAACCCTCATGTTGCCTATAAAAAATACCAGGAAGAAACCCACCGGTTCAGCTTTGCTGTGTATGCAGCCGATCAGTCGGTAACTGCTGCCGGATTATCCGGTTTATACCTAGCCGATAAAACTGCCCTACCCGATGAGAAATACCTCTACAGGGTTTATATAAACTGTCCCGATTCACTTGCAACCGATACAGCGTTTTCTTTTACCGGGCTTTCGGAATATCAGCCTTTGCCCGAACCACTTGAATTTAAAGCTGAGTGGGGAGACAAAAAAGTCACCCTCTCCTGGAATATCCTCTATCAGAACCATATTTACAATAGCTATTTTCTTGAAAAATCCCTCGACAAAGGGAAAACCTATACGAGAATTGGCGAGAATAACATTGTACAACTGGCCGATAAAGGTGTATCACCCGATTTAATGTATAAAACAGATTCACTGCCCAACAATACTACCCTAGTATATTATCGTGTGAGAGGAATCAGCGCATTCGGAGAAACTGGTCCGCCTTCCGATTCTGTCTTTGGGATTGGGAAATTGCCAATAATCAATGCACCAATGATAACAGGGTATGAGCTCATCGGCAACAAACTCATCAGGCTTGCATGGGACTATCCATCCGAAATGAACCAGTCCATAACCGGGTTTAAAATTTACCGATCAGCTAAACCCGAAGGAAAGAAAAAGCTTGTTTATTATGGAAAAGAACCCCAACAAAGAGAATTTATCGATAGTACAGCCGGGTTTACAAATTATTACCTGATATCAGTTTATAACGAAAACACAGAGAAACTTTCGCCAATTAAGACCTATGCAGAGAGAGTTGACAGCTTTCCTCCGGTGCCACCACAATATCTTTCCGGCCAGATAGACACAGCCGGCAAAGTAACATTACGCTGGCACAAAAACACCGATGAAGACATGGAAGGCTACAGGGTTTATATGTCGAACAGCCCCGAATTCGAGTTTCTATTGGTTACACCGGCAGTAATAATGGATACGGTTTATACCGATACGATAAACCTGTATACCCTTACAAAAAACATATATTATAAAGTAAAGGCTGTGGATGTACGCCAGAACCAATCCGATTTTTCCGTACTTCTAACCCTGAAAAAGCCGGATAAAGTTGCTCCTGTTTCACCCGTAATTAAAAACGTTGCAGATAAAGGTGGAAATCCCGAATTAACCTGGGTAAACAGCAGCAGCAACGATGTGGTTTATCATCATATATACAGAAAAACCCGCATCGATTCTACTTTCCAGCGAGTTGCCACTATTGAAAAGACAAATGAACTGAAATCTGTTTATACCGATAAAAACCTCGAACCCGGCAAAGAATACATTTATTATGTTGCCGCGGAAGATGAAAACGGACTTCTTTCACCGCCCTCGAATACCGGGTATTTTAAAACCCCGTCGGATATTTCGGAAAGCATTAAGCTTAAAAAGAAAGAATATACCGATAATGTAGAACTAACCTGGTCGATAAAATCGGAGAAAAAGGTGCAACGCGTTGTTGTTTACCGGAGTGTAGATGAAGAACCCATGAGACTATACGGCAATTCGGAAACCGGGAGTTATACCGACACAAAGCTCAGTATCGAAACAACATATAACTACTGCATAAAAGTAATTTACTCCGATGGCAGTTCTTCCGGATTGAGCAATACAGTAACAGTTAAAATGTAATTGAACTGATGAACAACACGATTAAAAATAGTACACGGATACTCATTCTGCTACTGGCATGCAACATTGCCCGTTCGCAAGATATAGAAGAAATTGCCAAAGCCCCCATGATTACAACAAACGGAGGGATATCAATGAGCCAGATTGCCTATTTCTCGCCAGATACAAACAGCAACCTGGAGCCTTATTCGTACTATCTTTCGGGGAATGTCAATACAAATTTATTCGGGGTTGTCAGCCTGCCCTTTTCGTTTGCCTATA
>JAHEEB010000874.1 GCA_024640925.1 Bacteroidota bacterium
GCCGAAGCAGGCAGCAGGATCCGAAATTACCGATGTAATAAACAAAGGCATTGGCGATTCCAGGTTAAGTGTATCGCTTGTTAACGAACTGCAACCAAAAGCATCGGTTATTTTTATTACATACTTACCAGCTGGCAGGTTTTCGAAAATACCAGTGGTATTCGTATCGGCAGTTTGAACAAGAATATATTCATAAGGTGCCCTTCCACCAATAGCCTGAGCTACTATTCTTCCCGTTGTATCACCAAAGCATTTGATACTATCGCTTATGTATGCTGTATCGAGGACAATGGCCAGCGGTTCTACAATAGTAAAGGTAGTATCTTCGAGACATGAGTTCGCATCTTTTACATTAACCGTGTATATTCCGGCACCAAGACCTGTAAAGTATCCTGAATCGGAAGAAGCAGAAGGTATATTACCGGGTAATAATTCATAAGATAAAGTACCTGTTCCTCCGGCAGCTTTCACAAGAATAAATCCATCGTCAACTCCATTGCACATCAAGGAATCAGTAGCAAGAACTTTATAAATATCTATTGATGGAGGAGAAGTAATATTTACAGTTGCAACAGATTGACAACCCATTGCATCAGTTACAGTTACACTATATGTTCCAACACCAAGATCCCATAAATTCGTATCAGGCACAGCAGTTGGGCCTGTCCATACATAATGGAACGGTGCAACACCATTTGTTACAGTAACGATAGCCCTGGCATTTTCAATATTTTCGCAAGAGGTAGAAAGATTACGTGGGATTAGCAAGTCATTGGCCATTGGTTCAGTAGTAATCGGATTGTTTATCGACATACTAATAGTCCCTGACTGATAGTCAATTTCTACCGTATCACCTGAAAAACCTTTGTCCTTGAAATAAATTCTGCCTGAATTAATTACACCATCTGTACTAGTTCCGGTATTATTGGCATTATCATAAACCCGAATCATCCAGGCACCATTAGCAGGATCTTTTCCCTGAACTGCAGCCCATGAGCCAGCAGAACCATATGTACCTGTTCTTACCCTTGGCAATCCACAGATATTAATCTGATTTGTGCTGTCAACATCAAATGTTACATCGATGCCGCGATTTGTTGGATTTTCACAACCAATTACATATCCCTTGGTATTCTTAAGCATAACTTCGGAACCATCGGGTGCAACAAGCGCAACCCCTAAATCATGAAGTAATAATCGTCCGGTAATATTGACCAAAACTCTAATTTCAGTAGTATTTGTGTCGATAAGGAATGGAGTTGGCGAGCCAATAGTAGCAATCAACCTGTTAATAGATAACCTGGCCGAATCAGAATTAACACTATTGCATAATCCTCCAACTTCGCATCGGTAATATCCGGTATCAGAAGCTGTTAGTCCGCTCACTACCATTGTTGAGGTAGAAGTACCGGAAAAGTTTAAATCGTCAAAAACATCATTCCATGTACCCCCCTTATATACCTGCCATTGGTAAAGTAGAGGACCTTCTCCTACTGCAGTTATACTTAAACTGGCTGAGGAGGAGTCACAAACCATTTGATCTACTGGCTGAACAGTTATACCAGTTGCCTGGTAAACATTCAATAGAGCAGGATCACTGGTTATTGTATCACAAGAACCATAAACCAGTACGTCATATATTCCTCCATCGGATAGTGTTATATTGGATAAATATATAGTGTCATTTGTCTCACCAGGAAGGTTTGTTCCATCTTTTCTCCATTGATAGCTGATACCTGTTCCTGTTGATTCAACAATGAAATTAACATCTAACCCTTCGCATTCATATACATCAAAAGGTTGAGTTGTAATTACAGGTTGTGAATTCACTGTCAAAGAAACTGTATTGCTGGTTTCGCTGCCACATAAACCTGTAATCACAACATCATAATTATCTACATCGGTAAGTTGTGTGCTGGGAATAGTGTATGTTGCAGTATTAGCCCCGAAAATATCTACCATGTTTCTTCTCCATTGGTAATTAAGCCCGCTTCCTGTGGCAGTTACATTAAATATTGCAGGAGTGTTTTCGCAAACTATCAAATCTACAGGTTGAACTGTAATATTTGGAGCTGTGTTGACAGTTAATGTTGCAATATTAGAAGTATCCTGGGCACAAACAGGACCCGATACCACACATTGGTATTGATATCCATTTAAAGAAGCTGTTGCTGCAGTAATATTGAGTGTATTAGTAGTTGATCCACTATAAACAACATCATCAATAATGTTGTTCCAACCGCTACCATTGTTGTATTGCCACTGATATGTTATCAATGAGCCTGTTGCCGTTATTCCAAATGATGCATTATTCCCTTCGCAAATAGTTGCATTACCAGGTTCTAAAGTTATATCTGGAGTTGTATGTACTGTTAATGTTGCATTATTTGACTGTACGGCTCCACAACCTGTATTGGATATTTCACAACGATATTGGTATCCATTCATTGTTGCTGAAGCACCAGTTATGGTCAGGGTTGCTGTATTAACATTACTGTAAATTGCATTGTTTGAAAGGTTATTCCAACCACTTCCTTGATCTTCCTGCCATTGAAATATTAAATTGGTACCAGTTACTTCAACTTTGAATGTAGCATTAGTAATCTCGCAAATGGTTAAATCAGTAGGTTGCGTAGTTATAATTGGAGGAGCATCTACAGTGACAGGAAGTGAACTAATTCCACTGTTCCCGCAACTATTTCCGGCAGTTACGGTAATGTTCCCATTCTGACCAGCAGCTCCAGTTGTTACTGTAATGCTGTTTGTACCTGTACCTGCTGTAATTGACCAACCAGTAGGAACAGTCCATG
>JAHEEB010000172.1:0-4595 GCA_024640925.1 Bacteroidota bacterium
TGCTTCAAGCGGCACATATCTTACCGTTGATAGTTTATCTGCAAATGCAGCCAATTTAAATATTAAAACATTGATTAATTATAGTTCCTGGCCAATTTCCCGTTCCAAATCACCTGAATTATTGCCACCCACAGGCAAAAAGGGAGCAGGGCTGTATGGAGAATATTTTTCAAATTCTGAATTTAAGGGAAAACCTGTTCACACAAGAATGGATGAAGAAGTCTTTTTCAATTATAGACATAATGCACCCTATGACGATATGCCTGTTGATAATTTCTCTGCAATTTGGACAGGACGGTTTGTTCCCGAATATTCAGGTAAATACAGGTTTTTCCTCACAAGCGACGATGGTTCCCGCTTGTATTTCAATGGCAGAAAGGTGATTGGTAACTGGGGAGGGCATGCCGCCACAGAGAAGTTTTATGATACCACTCTGGAGGCAGGGAAAGAAATTGCAGTTAAAATAGAATATAATGAACTCAATGGTGATGCCTCTGTTTTGTTTTACTGGAGTGTCCAAAATACGGATGATACTCCTGTAGAAGCATTTCTGAAAGCTGAAGTTATTGATAATGCCGGTAATGTTGTGTCAACTGATAAGACAAAGATCTCAATTAAGAATTATTCGGAAATACAGACAGAACAGAATGTACGCATAAATACTCCACATCGTTGGGATGCCAAGAGAGATCCTTATTTATACAAAGTTAAAATGACCCTGATGGATAGTGAAGGAAATTCAATCGATAATATTGAACAGCCACTGGGTATCAGACAATTTTATGTTGATAGGGACAATGGACTTATTTTAAACGAAAAACCTTATCATTTATATGGTGTTTGTCGTCATCAGGAATGGGAAGGAAAGGGGCCTGCATTAACAGATAAGGAACACACAAAAGATTTTGAACTTATAAAAGAAATAGGTGCAAACGGAATTCGGTTTGCTCATTATCAACAGGCCGATATTATGTACCGTTTATGCGACCAAAATGGTCTGGTTGCCTGGGCCGAAATACCGAATACTCCTGCTTATCGGGGAAACATTCCCGGATACCTTCAAAATTGTAAGGACCAACTTACCGAATTAATAAAACAAAACTACAATCATCCATCCATTCTGTTTTGGGGATTATACAACGAGATTGATATTCCGGCAAAGGATGTAAAGGAACTCAACGAAACTGCTAAAAGCATTGATAAAATCCGTCTGACTACCCAGGCCGACTATACTCAGCCAAACAGCAGACATGCCGTTACTGATGTTGTTGCATGGAACTGGTATTTTGGATGGTATTATGGTAACTTTGGCGATTATGAGCCTTGGTACGATAAGCTACATCAGGAATTTCCCCTGTTGAAAGGTGGTCTTAGCGAATATGGGGCTGAAGCCTGCATTTCCCAGCAAAAAGAGAACCCCGAAAGACCTGAACCACAGGGCAAATTCTTTCCTGAGCAATACCAAAACCTATACCACGAGCAAGTCTGGAACAACATAAAAGATCGCAACGATATCTGGTGCAAATTTGTCTGGAACATGTACGATTTTAGCTGGACATATGCCACCCGCGGTGTTGAACCCTATAAGAATTATAAAGGGTTGGTTACACACGATCGGCAAACAAAAAAAGATGCCTTCTATTTCTATAAAGCAAATTGGTCAGAAGAGCCTACCTTATATATCGTGAGCAGACGTAATACGGAGAGAACGGTTTCGGATGTTGAGGTGGCAGTTTATACCAATTTAAGTGAGGTTGAAATCTATGTGAATGGAGAGTTTATTTCAAAGAAGACAATGGATTCGGAAATTCATAAGATTAACTGGGAAAATATAAAATTAAAGCCTGGCTTGAACCAGATAAGTGTTATCGGCATTAAGGGCGAACAAAAATTTACCGATAATTGTGAATGGAATTATATTCAGAATTAATAATGAAGAATGAAGTGTTTTTATCAATAAACTTTATAAATAGTATGTTTTCCAAAACTTTTTTCGGGCTTGAGTGAGGGATATGTCAGAGACGAATCAGAAACAAGGTAATCGATCCGATATATCGATTTAACCGAATCAATAAGGCTTATATCTTTTTGCAGTTTTTGTTTACATATTATTCTGCTATGCCATTCATAAATAGTCCGGCTCATGGTGGGAGTATATTTCTCAACAACGAATCGTTCGCGTTCGGCAAACCGGATAAAGGAAATAGGATTATCTCCATCGAGAAATAAAAAAACCGATTCTTTCGGGGTATTTAATTTTGAATATTCCATCAGGGAGTACATCTGTGGATCAATATTGCCATAAGTCAGGTTTCTCTCATTTATTGTCTGGCATAATTCAATAACAAAAACAGGAAGAAACAAAACAAAAAGAATAGAATGAAGGCCATTCAAATAATACAATTTTTTTTGTCTGAAAGTCTTTTTCTTTAGAAATCGGATTTCATCTGTCAATTGATAAAAATGTTTATGGTTGGAATAATACCTGAAAACAAGCCCGATTTCGAGTATAAAGAGAAAGGTTGACATGGTGTTGGTTCGAAAGGGATACATCTTCATAAATGTCCCGTTTTTATCAAACAGGCCAATACCAATAAATATAAACTGCTGACTGAAAACAATAATATTGAGCATATTTAACTGCTGAAGGGCACCCAGTTTGATTTTCCGAAACCAGAATACACAGATTGCAAACATGGCAAGAACAATAAGAACACTACCTAAATTGTTCGAAACAAAATAGTGTAAATCGCCAAACATTCCAATATGATTTTTTAACCTGAAAAAGGCATAAATGGAATCGGTGTTAACCCCGTTAATAATTTTCGGATTGTATGTAAAATAGGTTCTTGCGAGGTAAATAAAAAGTGGGAGAACCAAGATTGCATAGATACCGCCGTTTAGTATAATTGAACGAAGGGAACGGTTACGAATTGCAAAATATACGAATACGAAGAGAAAAATCCATCCGCCAACAAGAAAATGGAAATAGGTGGCAATGGCCAAAAATACTGAACTATGAATAGGTTTATCTTTCAGCAGAAAATAAATCGCCCAGAAAACAAAGATATATGCCAGGGTTTTTTCTTCGACATTTTTATATACCCATTCACCTGCCCATATCGATTGATGAGGAAAAAATAAAAGCTGCAACAAAAATATTACCTCAATGTTTGTGAACTTAAGTTTTCGGAAAATAAGAGCTAAAGGAATAGCATATAGAAAAAAATTTAACAACCGGCCCCAGATTGCTACTTGTTCAAATGTAAAATAACGTAATAGAAATCCAAAGATAACCTGAAAAGCCCAATTACCTCCAGCCGGATGATTCAATGTAAAGGAATGAGGCATCCATTCCGGGTTCATATACTGTTTAGCAAAGGCAAGATATTGTTCTTCGCCTCCGCAAGGAGTAAAACTCATAAAATTAGCCAGCGAGAGAATGAAAATGATAAGAAAGGTATTCTGCCGGTTAAACCAGTAAATGCAATCAGCGAATTTTATTTTTGACATAAGATTTTTTGAAAATGCAATAATACAAGTTTTTTCGATTTTCTGGCATCTAAAGTTCAATACAATAGCAATATAAACAATATATTATAAAACTTCAGTTTTATTTTGAATAATGACAGATTTTTTTGCGGATAGTATTTTTTATGGTTGTTCTTTAACAGATACCATATTATTTAAATGCTGGTTATATTTGTATAATTGTTGTTTATGAATTTTTTAAATGAGCGTTTCAAAGTTTCACTTGTGTTATTTTCTTATTGCCATTTCTTGTGATTCCAGCACGGAAAATAATGTTGCAAATATTGCTTTTGCCGGAAATTCCAAATCAGAAACCATATTAGAAACCATCAACATTAAAACTACCAGTTTAGCAGATTTTATCGATACCTGCATAGCCGATGGATTTGATTATCCTATTGGAAATGCCGATGGAAAGGGAAGTTATATTTCAGACGAAGATGGAAAAACATACGATTCGTGGTACATTGCAACAAAATTTGTCGAAGAATACAATCTGGGTATACATACTGGCATCGATTTAAATGGCTCCGGAGGCGGCAACACCGATTTGGGACAACCTGTATATTCCATTGGAAAAGGATTGGTTGTAGAAGCAAAGGATTTTGGCGCTCCCTGGGGAAATGTTGTTCTTATAAAGCATAAATACCTCGAAAATGCCAAGATATTCTATTGTTACTCGCTCTATGCCCATCTGAAAGATATTAAAGTAGAGATTGGAGATATTGTTGAAAGGAGAAAAAGAATTGGTAGAATTGATAACAGCGACGGAAGTTTCCCTGCTCATTTGCATTTGGAAATTAGGAAGGAGAAAATGTCTGATTATGATGTTACATATTGGCCAAGCTCAAATTCAAAAGATGTAAAATGGGTGAAGGAATATTATGAAGATCCTGAGGTATTTATAAAAAACCATAGGGTTATTACATGTCCTTATAAAGAAAATGAAATTATCATGGCCTTTAAAAGCAGGTATACGATGTATTACTACGAAAAAGGCAAGAAAATTAAAGAATATGAAATTGCTTTGAGTCAAAATCCAGTTGGACATAAGGAAATGGAGG
>JAHEEB010000172.1:4605-7602 GCA_024640925.1 Bacteroidota bacterium
AGAATACTGCGAATCAGCTATCCGAATACATTCGATGCCATAAATGGTTATAAAAAAGGTATCATAACAAAATCGGAATACGATGCTATTATTTCGGCAAAAAATAAACTGGCCAAACCTCCATTTTATACAAAACTCGGTGGTAAAATTGTAATTCATGGCTGGAATGGCGACTGGATTGCTGATGGCACACAAAATTTAACGTGGGGTTGCATTAGCATGCATAATAGAGATATCGAGGATTTTTATGAACTAATTAAAGATAAAACGAAGCTGATGATAATACCATGATTTATTACAAAGCAGCTCTCTGTGCCTTTAGGCACAAAATATTTATAGAATAAAATTCCCATTAATGAATGTGCCTTTAGGTACATTATAGTTTTACCAATTTTGCCAACCACACAATGTTATGTCCCCAAAGGGACAAAAGATATTAAGTTCCACCGCCCGGTTATAGCCCATTATTAAGAACCTGTCGCGCTTCGGCGGGAGGTTGAAATTGATTTAAAACAAACAAACGAACCCGAAATACCTATTAATAATGAGTTGAAAAATTACTTTGTTATTTATATACTCGAACTTGTTGACAGATAGCGGAGAGTTTGGTATATTGTGGGTGGAATTTTATTTACAAAAATAGAAGACAAATGGAGAAAAAAGGAATGAAAGGTATACCTATTGACCTAAACTTGGAAAATTGGTGCAGGAAAAATGTATTTATAAATGGTTGGGGGCAATTTTAAAACGACTGAGCTAAAAATTTCAGATTGAAAAATGAAATATCAGACAAATTGAATACTTATTTTGGAAACTTTAAATAAATTATTATGAAAATAATATTAGCATTGACGATTTCCCTTTTTATGATTAGTTGCAAAGATGTTATTGACGATAGATTGATTATTGAAAACAATTCAAATCTTGATATTTATGTTTCTTCAAGCGATGAGTACCATGATTCCAACTATGTGTATGTTAATTATAATCCCAAAAATGACCCTGGTAATTTAAAAATTTCAGCAAATTCGAGTAAAAACTTTGATTTTATAGTTGGTGCATGGGATAGATATGCAACTAATGGTGATACAGTAGCATTTTACTTTTTTGATGCAAAACTGATTGAAAATGGAAACTGGGATTCAATAAGGATAAACTACGATGTTTTAACAAGAATGGATTTTACATATAGTGATTTAAAGAATCAAAACTGGAAAATTGTATTCGAAAACTAATAAAAACTGCACACAATCGAGGTACTGATGGACTATGTCCGCTAGTGCACAACCACAAAAGGCACTATTTTCGCAACCAATAACATTTTGAAAACCATACGTGGCCATCTGCCCGGAAAAATTGTCTGAACCGCAGATTAAAACAGATTTACCCAATTAATCAGATGGAAGAAATGGAAATTATATCGAATATAAAAATTTATCTAAAACCGAAAACTGTTTCTATTCGCTTAAGAAACATTTACCATCCAAATGAATGCTTCCTGTGCCTTTAGGCATAAAATATTTATAGAAGAAAATTTCCATTAATGAATGTGCCTTTAGGTACATTATAGCTTTATCAATTTTGCCAACCACACAATGATATGTCCCCAAAGGTACATTTTTTTCTTGTCGATGATTGCTATAAATATATTGTCCCAAAAGGGACAAATGGTATTCAGTTCCACCGCCCTATTATAGCCCATTATTAAGAGCCAGTGACGCTTCGACGGGAGTTTGTAACTCGTGCCCTCGCCACAACCACAAATTGCCTTCTTTTCGCAGCCAATAACATTTTGATTAAAAAAAACCAACCCCTTAATAAGGCCTTAATAAGGGGCAATAACAGATTTTTACATAAATAGAGTTTTTACATAACCTGTGCCAGCCTCAGAATAAATTCGACAAAACTATTTTTACTCTGTCAAAGAAGGATTAAGTACATTTGTATTATTCAAAAAAAGATGGAAGATCGTTACATTCCATGAAACAAATGACAACACTAATCGAAAAACTAAAACCAGGCATTCCCAGGCGTCATCTTTTAATGGGTGCTGCCATTTTCTGGACCATGGCTGGTATTATGTTATTTGTGAGAGGAGCTGTTTATGTGATGAAGTTCAGCAACTTTAAGGGAGTACATTTTTTACTTGCTTTATTGTTTGGAATAGCATTCTTTTGGGCATTGTTTACACGTATATCATCGAACACTCCCTTTGTTGAATAATTCGCAAGTACTTACTGATGCTTTATGATCTTTTTCGGGTTCTTCACAAACATTATCCGATTCTTCAATAATCTTATCGAATAATGCGCAAGCTCTTACTGATGATTCATGATTTATTTCGGACACTTCACAAACATCGTCCTATTCTTCACAAATCGTGTCGAATAATTTGTAACTACTTACTGATGATTCATAACTTATTTCGAACACTTCACAAACATAGTCGGATTCTTCACAAATTATGTCGAATAATTCGCAACTACATACTTATAATTCACAGATTTAGTCAGACGATTCACAAACCTCTTCAGATTATTTTCAAATTCAATCGGATAATTCACAACCTATTTCTGATGATTCGCACCGAAATTTAAATCAGATATCGCGGAAACACATTAACCGGATAAAGACAATTAAAATTGAAAAGCCTTGTGCTTTTTCATTTTTCAATATAAAAGGATACCTGATAATGTGCTTCATGATTACAATGGACATTGTACTGAGAAAATCGAACCTTATTAACCCGGGTATTCTTTATACTTTTTATGTAGGCATGGGCATACCCTTGCTTATTTCTGCTGGTAAGTTTTTTATTGAATGGATAAGAAATAAGGGCGCAGTTGGAGAAAATATTTTTTAATTGGAATAACATAAACGGAAAGTATCTTTTTTCTATCATTATTGTCCGCTTAAAAATAAAAATGCAACCTCTACAAGGTTGTGAAAACTTAAAACAATCTGTCCTACAATAATGTAACCTCTATGAGAATAATT
>JAHEEB010000875.1 GCA_024640925.1 Bacteroidota bacterium
GTGCTGGTTTAGATCAATCCACTTGCTTCCATCTTTTTCATAATAAGCATAATCAATATCAGAGGAATCAAATAGTATCTGACCTTCAGGTTTTAACAATCCTTGACAATGAGAGAGAAAGTTTTTGAGATTTTCCAGGGATCTGGCTATTCCAATACCATTCATCATAAATAATAAGGTATCGAATTTTATTCCTTCGAAAGTATAAAAGTCCTGACAGATTATTTTTTTTATTCCCCGTTTCTTCATTACATCACAACAACCAGGAGAAATATCAAGGGCAGTTACATCAAAACCGGAATTTTGTAAATAGAGTGAGTGACTACCGGCACATGCACCAACATCCAGTATTTCCCCCATACAAAATTCCATTGCTGTTTTCTCTAAAGAAGGCATTTTTTTAAAGTCCCGAAAAAGATAGGAAGGGCTTATTTTTTCAATCTCTGCAATACTGGAAATAATTTTGATTTTTCGCCAATGAAAAAATGAGTTATAGTAATCAATAACTGCTTTCCCAAATGGATCTTTGTTTTGAGGGCTCATAGTTTATTAATTTAAATGTGCAATTGCCCGAACAGGTGAGCCATCAGCATTAGAAATTTTCAATGGAAAGCAATATAAATCGAAAACCGATTCTGTTATTTTATCAAGTCTGGAAAGATTTTCGATTATAATATATCCGGCTGCAAAAAGTAAATGATGATTTTCCAACTCCTTGCTTATAACCGGATCTATGGAAATAGCATCAATTCCGACACCTTTAATTTTCAGGCCGGTAATAATATCTATTAATTCTCTTGAAGGCAAGGGAAAGTCGGCAAAATATTTTTCACTCCCCCAATATTTATCCCAACCTGTATGAAATAATACAAAATCAGGTATACCATATAAAAGAACCTTCTTCTCGAATTCTTCGAGAGAAAAGGTCTTTTCCTCAGAAGATTTCAAGCAAAAAGCTTTCCCCATAAATGTATCAGCAGGCAAATCTGAAATGGACAAACCATCAGATTTCAAGTGAAATGGAACATCTATATGGGTACCCGTATGAGTTGAAAAATGAATGATTAGTTCATTAAACCCTTCTTGTTCGATTGAACAGGCTGATTTAACCAACGGACTTTCTGAGCCCGGAAATACAGGCATACCAGAATAAATGCTATGGCTTAAATCAACAACTTGTCCCAATATTAGTGCATCTCAGGTTAAACCTACCCGAAAAGTTTTAATCATCGTCAGAAACGTCTTCAGCAATTTCAAGACTTTCGAAATTATCAAAATCGCTGGAGGAATCAGAAGAATCAGATTCGAAGATATCTTCGTCATCATCGGTCTTAGTGCTCTTTGGCATCTTAATCAGATACGAAACTTCCTCAGTCTCCAGAGGCAAAGCAAATTCCAACTCACCAGTCGGAGTCTGAAATGAGATAAGACTATCTTCAAACCCGTCCGGATATGTCTCTTTAAACAATTTAAACAACTCTGGTGTGAGCTGGTCGTACTTTTTTATTATCCTTTTCTTTCCCACGTTAATTATTTAATAATTGCAGTTGGCTAATGAATAAGCTCTTATTCAATAGAATGCTTGCAAAATAAGCGGTTCAATACAATGCGCTAAAAATAAAACTTTTTTTATTTTCAAAACAATTTAGAACAAAAAAAATTCGAAGTTTTTATTTTTTAGTCATTATTTGTAATATTTATGGTTTTAAAAAAAAGCTATAATTACTTATTAATAGTAATTACTTCCTAGTCCCGAAAAGGAATTGATGCTTACCATGTTGTTTTTAATCATCAACTCCCATCTCATTTTTTGTAACACTAAAAAAGGGATTTAGAAAATAAAAAACCAAGCATTATATAAATAATATAAGTTACAATCTTTTTTTATGAGAATGGTAATTTTTTTGTTTTTTATATATTTGCAGGCTCAATTCATTTTTATACAATTAATTATGTTCAGAAAAGAAATTAAAGTACTTGATTGCACCATACGTGATGGAGGATTGATGAATAACTGGCAATTTTCCGAAGAATTTGTAAAGGCAATTTATGATGCCTGTGTTGCTGCTGGAATCGATTATATGGAAATTGGTTACAAAAGCAGTGAAAAATCATTTTCAAGAAAAGAAGTCGGAGCCTGGAAATTTTGTGATGAGAAAGATTTACGCAAGATTGTAGGTGAGAACAAAACATCACTAAAAATTTCGGCAATGGCCGATATAGGAAGAATTGAACCAGATGATATTTTACCTGCGAACGAGAGTCTGCTTGATATGATACGTGTTGCAGCATATGCCCACCAAGTTGATAAAGCTATTTGGCTAGCTGAACATTGTATGGATAAAGGATATGAGACTACCATAAACTTAATGGCTGTTTCAACTGTAATCGACCGTGATTTGGACGAGGTGCTTAGTGACCTGGCAAAGTCAAGAGTCCCTGTAGTTTACCTGGTAGATAGTTATGGAAGTATGTATTGTGAACAAATTGAATACCTGGTGGACAAATATCAGAGATATATGCCGGATAAAACAATTGGTGTTCATATGCATAATAATCTCCAGCTTGCCTTTTCAAACACAGTAACAGGTATAATAAAAAACTGCAACATGCTTGACGCTACTTTCCTTGGAATTGGTCGGGGTGCAGGAAATTGCCCTATTGAATTATTATTATCGTTTCTTAAAAATCCCAAATTCAAGCTTAAACCAATAATCAGGGTCATTCAGGAACAATTAATTCCCCTTCAAAAAGAGATAGACTGGGGTTATCATTTGCCTTATATGATTTCTGGTGCTCTTAACC
>JAHEEB010000876.1 GCA_024640925.1 Bacteroidota bacterium
CTCTGATGATTTATATTCCTTTAATGTATTGCTAGAAGTTGTTTCAAAGTTCAAATCAAGTAGAGTTGGATAAACATATAAATCATCCAATGCAGGTTTACCAGAAGGATGTGTAATATTTATTCCAATATCAACAAGAATCTTAGAAAAATCCTCTGTTAATTGAAAAGGATGCTTATGAATTTTATGAAAACGCTTATAGTCAAACCAATCAGATAGAATTTTCTGTTCATACTTGTCATTTATCCAATTGCAATTAAGAACCTTCTGTTTCTGTTCAATTATATCAACAATTATTAAGTTAAATCCACTATGATTTAAATCATTATTTTGCAAAGAATCAGATTCAATGTAATTTGTGAAATTTCCATCAGAACCTATTTTTATATATTGTTCTTTAATGTGTTCATGTCCTGTAATTATAATATCGGAATTTTTATCAAGATATTCTCTGAATTTTCTCCCATTTGCCTCGCTATACCAATTATATGGATGATGAAGCAAACTAACCGTTAAATCACTTTTGTTAAATTTTGACTCTTGAGGAAAATAATTTGTAGGAATATATAATTTACCTTGTTGTTCTTTAATTTGAGATAACCAAGACGTATTAAAACAATTTATTTTTATTTGTATATCTTGACTTAATTCTATCTCATATTGATAAATTATTTTATTATCAGATCTTAGTAATTTATATGAAGCTAAACTATTTCTAAAATCAAAAAAACTTTTTTGTGTAGAACAACAAATATCTATAATGTGCGAATCAAGATTTGCTTCCTCGTTTTTATAAATATCTTCAATTATAATTTTCCTAATATTTTTACTATCTTCTAAAAATTCACAATCGTGATTTCCTGGGGATGGAATTACAATTACTTCACAATTCAAATATTTTGTTAGTTTTTCTACTAAAAAATCAAATAAATATATAGCTTCAAAAAATTCATTGGTTTTTCCAGAATAAGAGATGTCGCCAGATACAAGTATTACTACTTTAACTATTTCCGTATCAACATTTTTAATTGAATCAAAAATCTTATCAAACCTTGTTGAGATAATGTTTTCATTTTCAGTAAAATGCATATCAGAGAAACTAATAAAAAGTATTTTCATAATTGTTAGTATAAGTTATTTATATCCTATTCTAATATGATTAAAACTTTAGAATGCCTATCTTGAGGTAGATGTCAAGCTTGTAACCAACTACTTATAGGTGCAATAAAACCACACCTATTTTCCATATTTCGTAATTATTTAGGTGCACTTCTCATTCCTTCCTTCTCCATCCTTCTTCCATTTTTAGTAAAATATTTCACCTAATATACCAAACTCCACGTTACCTGTCAATGGGTTCGTGTATAGAATTAATTAGTTAGTTTTCAACCTTTTGTTAATATCTTTCCGAAATGCTTTACTGACGGAAGGTTTGTAAGGTATGCCGGTTATAACATTGATTCTCTGCACACATAACAGGTATATAGGCATGCTATATATTGTAAATAAAGCATTTCAACGGGTTAAGAACAATTAAAAAGCCCGGCACTTTGCCGGGCTTTCCTGTTCGTTTATTGATATACAAGGGTTCGGTGGTTAGTTTTGTGGGTCGGTGGTTTCACCTTCCACTTCGTCGACATCTGTTGTATCAGTTGTATCGGTTGTTGTGGTGGTGTCCGAACCATTTTGTGTTTTGCGGGTTCCGCGTAAGTCAATTACTTTTCGGGCCTGGAAATATTCGTTGTAAAAGGTCGGATATTTTTCTTCGAGCCTGTCTACAAGCGAATCTATTGTTATCCGCAGCAAAGTTGTCATAGAACTCAGCCTTCTGCTTACTTCACCAGTGTTGACAACGCTGGTTGTAGCATTGGTTGTTTTGTTCGAGAGCGAAGCTCTATAAGCTGCAGCCAACACAACCAGTTTATCGACATCGGCTTGTTCAACCAGGTTGTCGACCAGAGCGGTTATGTTTTTCTGTAACTCTTCAATCATTACATTAACAACCTCAACAACAATGTTGTCGGGCATGTTTTCCAAATCCCACTTCGAGTAATCGAACTTGGCCTTTAATGCACTGTCGTTGAGCTTGTGTGCCAGGGAACGCCCGGCTTTTGCCAACGATGCGGCAAGTTTTGCCATTATGGTTTTTGAATTGTTTTTGTTTTCGGTAAATCCTTTACCGCTGATTTCCTTTTCGCCCACCAGGGCACGAAATTCGTCCATTTCTCTAAAAAATGTGGCGAACGCAGTTTTTAAAGGAGCTACTGCTTCCAGTATAACGTTGTTCTTTTTACCTAAATTATCAACGTTAGCACACATGTTAAATGTGTTTCTTTGGTTATTGTTCATGTTGGGTGTGTTTAAAATTACTACTTCTTTTAACTAACTTTTATTATTGAACTGTATATCAAAAACGTCAAACAAAACTAAAAATATTCTTTATAAATAAAAAGGTATACAAAAAATATTTCATATAACTGCATAAATTTTTATTAACATGGTTAACAATTCGTTTCAACCGGCTTAATCTATATAAAATAGTTATCCCGTAAAGTAAAACAGTTAATCCGGTATGTTAAAAAGGCATCTGTTTGATTTTACTTATTTACATGGTTAACGATATTGCCATTCCGCTTATTGCATACTTCTTAAGTAATTTTCAAATATCCTCCACGGTGGTTCAACGTTCCATTTCGGTGTATCCATTTTTCAACCCGCACTATCAAATCCTTAACCCGGCCGATCAAGTTGTTAACCCGGTCGATCAACATGACAACCCGTCAGTATAAATTGACAACCCGTC
>JAHEEB010000877.1 GCA_024640925.1 Bacteroidota bacterium
CTGGTTATATTCTTTTACCAAATCATATATGTAATTGGCAATAAGAGCAGGACTGAATTCCGAGCCAGCATCTTTTACTGTTACAGGAAATTCATGAATTATTTTGAGAATGTTCTTCTCTTTTTCATTCGGATTATAGCTTGTTGATAAATTATAATCCATTTTTATTTTCAGCTCTTCGGCTTTGCGAAAAACAGAGCAGATACGAGCATATGTATATTGAATAAAAGGACCTGTATTTCCGTTAAAATCGATGCTTTCCTTCGGATCGAAAACCATATTCTTAGCTGGATCCACTTTCAGGATGAAATATTTCAGAGCCCCCAGACCAATAATACGATAATTTTCTTCTTTTTCATTTTCATTGAAACCTTCAAGTTTTCCGAGCTCATTTGCCATACCTCTTGCTGTATCAATCATCTCATCCATCAGATCGTCGGCATCCACCACTGTTCCTTCACGAGATTTCATCTTGCCTTCAGGAAGCTCTACCATACCGTATGACATATGATACAAACCCCTGGCCCAACTGAATCCAAGCTTATCGAGAATAAGGGCAAGAACCTTAAAATGGTAGTTCTGTTCGTTTCCAACAACATAAACCATTTTGTCCGGTTTGAAATCATTCTGTCTGAGTTGAGCAGTTCCGATATCCTGTGTCATATATACTGAAGTACCATCGCTGCGAAGGAGAATTTTTTCATCGAGCCCATCGGGTATTAAGTCAGCCCAAACCGATTTATCTGCCCGTTGTGTAAGAACTCCCTTTTTAAGTCCTTCAAGAACCGTATCACGACCAACCAAATAGGTATCTGATTCGTAATAAATTTTATCGAAACTCACTCCCAGTCTTTTGTAAGTTACTTCGAAACCAGAATACACCCACTCATTCATGATTTTCCAGAGTCTCAAAACCTCAGGGTCTGAGTTTTCCCACTTGCGAAGCATTTCCTGAGCCTCTACCAATATTGGAGCTTGTTTTGCGGCAACATCCTCTGGCAAACCT
This sequence comes from Bacteroidota bacterium, assembly GCA_024640925.1. Taxonomy (GTDB): domain Bacteria; phylum Bacteroidota; class Bacteroidia; order Bacteroidales; family UBA10428; genus UBA10428. The sequence continues at coordinate 1,007 of JAHEEB010000877.1, forward strand.
CCATCAACAAGTTCTTTGATTTGTTTCTTATATTCCTGATCAAATCTCACATAATAATCGCCTACCAAATGATCTCCCTTTTTACCAGATGATTCTGGGGTTTCGCCATTTCCCCACCTCTGCCATGCCAGCATCGATTTACAGATATGAATTCCGCGGTCGTTTACTATGTTGGTTTTAATTACTGTTTTGCCGTTTGCTGCAAGGATTTTGCATATGGAATGCCCCAGAAGGTTATTGCGAATATGACCCAGGTGCAATGGTTTATTTGTGTTGGGGGATGAATACTCCACCATAATTTTTTCCGAATCTTTATTAGCAGTCACAAATCCAAAACCGGGATTTTTTCCATGTTCGATAAGAAAATCGAGGTAATATTGACTACTTACAACCAGATTTAAAAATCCTTTTACAACATTATATTTTTCTATAACTGATAGATTATTCTGCAGGTATTCTCCCAGCATTCTGGCAGTTTCCTCCGGAGATTTTTTTGATATTTTCAGAAATGGAAATACAACAAGGGTAATATCACCCTCAAATTCCCGACGGGTTTTCTGCAGCTGAACCTGTTCCGGAGCAGGTTTACTGCTAAAAAGTTTATCTATAGCCTCTACAACACCCTGAAATACTATCTCGCTGAGATTCATAATTATAATTAATTGTATAGATTTTCTTTTAAAAATGGGTACAAAGATAATAGAAGAATGATGAAAAAGTTTGGTATTAGAATTTATCAGGAATTTTTATTTTGATCTGGTTTAATCAACAGAAAATTCAAAAATTCTATTCCTTACAGCCTGCAAAGTGCAATTATAAAAACATTTATTTTTTTTCTATATAGCAATGCAGCAGGAAATTATAATGGTTGGTTTGTGAGGACACGAATCAAGGTGTGGTCGCTTTTAAAATTAAATAGCTGAAGTCGGATCCTTTGCAACGAACATACTCCGCTCTATAGGACTGAGTTTGTATAAAAAGCTAATCTGTCAAGTAAGTGATGTCCTGGTAACAATAATTGCCCAGAAATACTGAATAACTCAACATATCTATTTCTTATTCCCGTCTTCCACTGATCCTTTCATAAAATAAGATACAGCAGCACTATAGGCACTCTCCTTCCCTATTTTCTTTGCCATTTTGGTAAATCGTTTCAATTCCTTTTCGTCCTTCATAGCCTGACGAGCCAGAGCTACAGCACCGGCAAACCTTAACTGCGCTTCTTTCTGTTTTACAGTCAGAGGAGCCTTACGCTCTGTCATAACATAAACAGTTGTTTTGTTACCACGTTTGCGGAAAACGAGGTTACCTACCTTACCTCTCAGTCCCTGGGTTACAATGTTGTTATCGACTTGTGCCATATCAATAAATGAGTAATTTATCTTTTATTACTTTACGTTTATCCTACGTTTTTAATACAAATACTTTAATATTTCCTTACGTTTCATATTTAGCAAAAGTATAAAATAATTCTATTCAAAAAAAATAAAAAACCTACGAAGGTACTGACCCCTCGTAGGTTGGTATCATATCTAACAATAATTAAAATAGTTACCTCTCTATTTCTTTATTATTCGTCTCGAATAGGTTTCACAGTTCGTTTCTATTCTTACTACATAAATACCCTCAGGCAGATTACTCACATCAATAGATTCAAAACCGGAGTTGCTTGAATACATAACCTGTCCGTTTAGATTGAGGACTGTTATTGAATTTATAGCTATTCCACTCTCTTCGATATGAATCGTACTATTGCTTATAGTCGGATAAAGCCTTAACAGATTTTTGCCTTCCGTT
>JAHEEB010000878.1 GCA_024640925.1 Bacteroidota bacterium
TAATTCCATTAATACAAATGATATGATAGAAAAACTAATTAATTTACAGACTAAAATCAGTGAATATCACAATTCAGAGCAATCTATTGAATATTTGCCCAGAATAAGTTTTACAAAAATCAATGATTTATACGAGATAAATTTTTATGGAGAGGGGTATGATGATGATTTTAGTATTCCTACTTCAATGTTTGAACCAGATAGTTACAATTTCGGATTTTGCGCTTTGCAGGAATTTATGATAGAAAATCCAGGTAAAATAGTATCGGTAAATTTTACAGGGCCAGATTCTGGTGCTAATGGAACAAGGAACTGGAATTTTAATCGTCTGATAAATTCTGATGTAACTTTTAAAAATTTACTACAATTTAAAGTAGCCCTTACTGATATAGGAGATCATAATCAAAGTACAATCGGTGAAGATTATGATGAGAATGGTATGATAGCAAAACTTGTCTCTAAAATGCCAGGGTTAGAGGTATTAGTAATACCATCAGCTCCGGATAAATCTTTTTTTGAAATAGATAACCTTTCGATAAAAAATCTTGTAGTTCAGGCTGGCTATGACCATCAAAACTTTATTGCTAACCTTTCGCAGTCAAATAATTTAAGAAAATTAAGAAGTCTTGATTATACTGATGTTTTAGATTATTTTGGAGATATGGATGAAAATGGAAAAACTTCATTCACCGCATACAAGCAATTATTTCAGTCCGAATTGTTTTCTAATTACGAACATTTTCATTTTAAACTGAGAGACTCAAGGTTAACAAACGAACAATTGGTTGAATTACAAGAAACAAAGAAAATACAGCTGTTTCACATTAATACTGAACCTGGAAAGTATATTCGATTAACAAAATAAAAACGGACTACTGCTCATTCAACCGCTACAAGCTGTTTTGTGCAATCTGTTTGCCTAATTACTTTCTGATGGATTAAAATAATATATTTGCACAAACAACAAATGTGAAGAAAGTTAATAACATCGTTTCAATAATCCTTATCTTTTTCTTTCTATCTTTTCCTTTGACCTCGGAACGGATTGAATCATTATCTTCACAAACCGGGCAATATTCCATTGTACAGAAAGAGTTTTATCTCGTACAATCTAATGTTCCGACTAATCCATCGGAAAAAACAAATTTAGGCTGGAAAATATCCTCTTATCAATCGAACTTTTCCCTCAGCACGGTTATACCTCTTTCTTATTTAAAAAACCTAACCCTTACAGGTTATTTCCCTCTCCAGAACAATTATCCGTTTACGGTAGATATCTTACCTTTTTATATTCTTGATCTTCCTCCCCCATTCCTCTCATAATTCCAATTTACCAGAATAAGCTTTTCATTGATTAAAACGTACTGGATCAAACAGAAAGGGCATGTATGGCTGTTTCATGCATATAACTTGTTTGCAGAACATACTTGCTTGGGTTATCTATTAGTATTAATAATAAAAACAAAAATTATGAATGAGGAAATAAAAACAGAAAATATTGAGTCCAACCAGGCTGAACCTAAGGTAAAAGGTGGAAGTATTTGGCCAATTGTTATATTTATTGTAGTTCTTGTAGTGGTATTAGTTGTTGTGAAAATTGTCATGAAATAAGTGTATTGAGTATTATATAAAAAGCATCAGTTAAATCCTGATGCTTTTTTTTAACCTATTTAACTAAACCTATTTTCTTAATTATTAATTTCTGTTTGATTGAATATTAAAAGTAAGTGGTATAATAAAATACACCTTCACCTTCTCACCTTTATATTCAGCGGGTTCCCATTTTGGAGAACGAAGAATTGCTTTAATGGCAGCTCCATCAATAATAGGGTGTAACCCTCTTTCAATTGAAACATCACAAACCTTACCATCGTTATCCACAGCAAACTGTACTACTATTTTTCCACTTATACCGGTTTCCAGGGCATCCACCGGATAACTAATGTTTCTACCAAGCCATTCGCAAAATTTCCTTTCGTCGCCTCCTTTAAATTTAGGTGGTTTTGTAACTGTACTCTTGGTATGTTTTATTGGTGGATTGATGTTTACAGGAGGTGTTATTGATTTGGTGATAATAACAGTCTTGCTTACAACAGGAGTCGTTGACTGCAAAGATTGTGTTTCTGATGGCTTTACAATGCCTTGCGGCAATTTTTCAACAACTTCGGGGGCTGACTCCTGCTGCCTTTTTGTTGTTGCTGATATTGCCGTGTTGATTCTTTCAGGTGGTGGTGGAGGTAAAAATATATTCTCAAATGACACGGGCTCAATGGAAACTATTGTTTTAAAAGGTTCAATAAAATTAACCGGTTTCATTAAAGTGCGTACATGAGAAACTCCGGTAATGGTTATTACAAATAATAATACTGTAGTAAGTGAAAGGAAGAGATGGTTGTTGTAATGTTTTCTTAGGAAATAAGCACCATATTTATGATTGCGGCCTTCAAATATGATGTCATCGATACTTTTGGCATTTACCGCAGTGCTGTATGCCTTTGCAAGTGTTTTCATGGCGAACTCGTTTTAAAGGTTCAACTTTGGACAAGCTTAAACTAAAGTAGAGTTCAAATCATAGGCATGAGAATGTTTGTAATTAGTAACTCTAAAAGGGAATCTTTGACTCTTAAATTGTGACTCCGTTTTGTATAAAAATGCAATAATCGTGCCTTAACTGGTTTATTCGAATAAAAAAAGCGGCTTAACCTGCCGCTTTTTTTATCTCTAATTACAGATTAAATGTCGTTATTTCTTAATAAACTTTTTAGTGACAATCCCTTTTTCATTGGAAATCCGAACAA
>JAHEEB010000879.1 GCA_024640925.1 Bacteroidota bacterium
TACAGTAACCGAAGTCGAAGTACCATATGTAATATTTACATCAAAACTACTTGTGTTGACAATACCCGTAAAACTTGAGACTACTCTAATTTCCGATGATTGTACTCCATTGCCTTCGAGGCAGGTGAAAAAAACATCACAAGAGTTTACCAGAACTCCCAGGAAAATTAATAGAATTGTTAAACCACGTTTCATTTTCATTCTTTTGAGTAAAACAGACAAAAGTCAAATCCTATAGTTGCAAACTTATTCCAAATTATTTATGAAGTATGTTGATATAACATTTCTTTTCTGCAACAATTTTCACTTTTGGCGAGTTTGGAGTAACATTTGCACCAACTTGTCCATAGCTCAGTTTTAGTTTTAATTCTTTATTGAAATCTTGTGTTTGTATTTTTGCTATCGACGAAGGGTAGGTAAAAAAAACATCTTGATAATGTGTTACATCAAGGTTGTACGCAGATCCCGCATTAAATATCAGGTCAACATCGGTATAGCTGGAGTTTATATTGATAAAACTAAAATTGGCTGGTATATTCTCAATTATTAATCCGCCATATTTCATAGCCATATTAAATTCCCTGGTAAGCTTAGCAATTTTTATTGTAGAAAAATCACCATCGCCCGAAACTTGACCTACTTGATCTATAATATATTTATCGCGTCTTGAGGTTATCTTCAAAACATCTGCACTCTCAATATTAACCCGTGATGATCGGGTATCAAAATCGGTCCTGCCAGCATATTTAACATCAAAATCGCCATAAGAGATATCTACTTTTCCTTTGTCGATACGATTAACCATGCCATCGCCCGAACTAAGTTTGATTGAGGTATTTCCCCTAAGATAATTTGCTTTTAGGTTACCATTTGATAAAATCAATCCTAAATTACCTGTGAAATCATCGATATAAACATCTCCAAATTTATTTTCAATCTTAAACGTTGCATCTTTCGGAATATGAATGGTGTAATTAATTGAAACCTCATTTGATGGAATAATTGTTTCAACCACATCGGTAAAAACGCCACCTGATTTAGTGAATGATGTTTTTGCAATGATATAATAATTGGTATTAGTAAAATCAAATGTTATAGCATCTTTCAGCTTTTTTAGTTTTTCCTGGCTGGAAGTACTAATACGAAGATCTACATCAAAATTAACCGAATCTTTGTCCCAGGTTATAACATGTACTTTCCCATATTTATTATACACCTCAACTGTCGACTTGGTCGATACAGCGTAGGATCGAGAGACATGATCGGTATAAACCTGAGCAAAATTTCCCCCGGAAAACATGACTGTAATAAGCCATAAAAAAAGCAATCGTTTAAAGTTCATACTCCGATTTATTTTGGTTAGCGGGAATTTCTTCTTTGTCCTTATCAAGGAATTGCAACATCTCTTCAAGGATATCTATACGAGTCCTGTAATTTTCAATCATAGCTTCTATTACCTGTTGGTTCGAAACATTGTCTTTTAAGTCTTCTTTCAAGCTGCTGTAAACACTGTCGAGTTCTTTCATGTCGCCGTCGAGTTCCTGTTGTATATCCGGAAATTCAGCAAGCATAGGCCTTACCTCTTTTAGTTTTTGATCAATGAGACCCGAGTAGTATGATTCAGCTTCCTGCAACTCTGGGATTTTATCAACAGGATTTTTGTGATTAAAATAGTATTTCTGAATTGCAAAGGATAGCATGAAAATTGCTACTACTGCTGCAACACGAGAGATATAAAAACCCAGGCGTCTTTTCCTGCTTTTATCCAGTTTCTTTTCAATACCTGCCCAAAGCCTGGCATCTGGTTCGAGTAAATCGAAATCCTGCCTGTGGTTGCTTACAAATTCTTCGAGACGGTCTTTCATTTTATAGTGTATTAATTATTTCTTTAATTTTTTGTCGTGCCCTCGAAAATTGTGATTTCGAGGTCGATTCAGTAATGCCCATTATTTGGGCGATTTCAGAATGATCATATCCTTCAATCAGGTAGAGTGAGAATATAACCCTATATCCATCGGGTAAAAGTCCCATAGCTTTGTGCACCTTCATTACCTCAAGCTGTATCTGCTCGTGGTCTGGTTCTTCCTGGTTGTGTTTTAATTCGGGCAGGTCTTCGGTGTATACCAGTTCGGCACGACGTTTTTTTAAATGATTGATGCACCGGTTTACAACAATTCGTTTTAACCATGCTCCAAATGTCGATTCGAACCTGAAGCTTTCGAGTTTATTAAACGCTTCGGCAAATGCCTCCTGCAATAAATCTTCAGCTTCTTCAATATTATTTAACATGCGGTAACAAATATTGAACATAGCCTTAGAATACAGCTTATAAAGCTGGTACTGCGCTTTGCGGTTACCTGCTTTACTAAGCTCTACAATATCCCGGTGTATGTCCTGGTATGCTACCTCCAATTAATGCTCAGTTTTCAGTAATAATGACAAACAATAGTTTTAAGGGTTGCATCCTTAAAACTATTGTTTCAAAAATAATACAAATTAACTTAGATTAAGCATCAGATTGAGCATCAAGCTTTTTTAGACCGGCTTACATAGATCATTTTGAATCTATTGTCTGTCAGACATTCCAAATACTATTCATATATACAGTATTCTAAGTATTTTCCCTACAAATGAATTGTTCGACAAAATGTATCAGAAAAAGTTCCAAGACAGATAAGAAATCATTATTGTCTGCTTAAAAATAAGTATGCAATCGAACAACAATCCAACAAGAGCAAACAGCTACTTTTTCAACAACGCTGGTAGGTCTGAAGACGCAGCCAGATTGAGTTTTGTA
>JAHEEB010000880.1 GCA_024640925.1 Bacteroidota bacterium
TCCTGTGTCAAATCTCGGAAAAACATACAATTTTTCTATGTGTTGTTAATATGTTGTTCAAAATATATCTTTGTGTCTGATATGAGTAAAATATTATGTATTGATACGGCAACTGATATTTGTAGTGTTGCCCTTGCAGAAAATGGAGTTGTAACAGCTTTTATTGATTCTGAAAAAGAACGCTCGCATGCAAAAATGCTGGCTGTATTCATCGACGAATTATTAAAAAGAACTTCTACAACCATTGCAGATCTTGATGCCATTGGTATTAGTATGGGGCCAGGTTCCTATACAGGCTTACGTATAGGTGTTTCTACAGCAAAGGGACTTTGTTATGGTGCCAATAAACCGTTGTTGGCCATATCTACCCTTAAAGCTATGTGCTATGGGATTGACAGGCATTTCATAGAAAACCAAAAGGACTATTATTATTGCCCTATGATTGATGCCCGCCGAATGGAGGTATATACCTGCCTATACAACAAGGAATACAGAAATGTAACAGAAATTCACGCTCTTGTTGTCGATAATGAATCGCTTAGGAATTACCTCGATGAAAAACCAATTCTTTTCTTTGGCAGCGGATCGGAGAAATTAACCTCTGTTATTGTGCACCAGAATGCACTTTTCTATAATGGGTATAACCATTCTTCGTGCCATATGGCTCAAATAGCTGAAGAAAAATATAGCCAAAAACAATTCGAGGATGTTGCTTATTTTGAACCTTTTTATCTGAAAGATTTTGTGGCTACAGTTCCAAAAAAAGCATTTTAAAATAATGATGGATAAGTTTAAAATCAGCTCTTTGCCAGTTTTACTTTCAATGATTGGCGTTTTGTTTATGATGGGTGTAAATTCCTTCCTGTTTTTATTCTATTAATCCATTATTTATGAAGGAATTCTAAATAAAAATATATTTATCTGAATTTAGTAACCTAAAATACGACACAATTAAGATTTATTAAAATTTACTTTTATTTTTGTAACGAAAATTTAAACTAAAATGGCAACAACAGGAGATATCAGAAACGGACTATGTATTCTTTACAACAACGATTTATATACCGTTGTTGAGTTTCAGCATGTAAAACCAGGTAAAGGACCGGCTTTTGTGCGCACAAAATTGAGAAATGTTAAAACAGGTAAAGTAATCGATAATACTTTTTCATCTGGCCATAAAATTGAAATACAAAGAGTTGAACGTCGTCCCTATCAGTTTCTTTATAACGATGATATGGGATACAATTTTATGCATAACGAAACATTTGAGCAAATTGCTATTCCAAAAGAGATGATTAATGCGCCTCAGTTTCTTAAGGAGGGTGACAGTGTAGAGATAGTTTACCATGCCGATACGGAATCTCCGTTATCTTGCGAATTACCTGCTCATGTTGTTCTTTTGATTACCTATACCGAACCAGGACTAAAAGGCGATACTGCTTCATCTACTGCTCTTAAGAAAGCAACTGTTGAAACAGGAGCTATTGTTCAGGTTCCGCTTTTTGTCGAAGTTGGCACAAAGATTAGGGTCGATACCCGCGATGGTTCATACGTAGAGCGTGTAAAATAGTATTATATGTTAATGCCAGTTTCCCGATTAAACTGGCACTTTTATATGAACTGTTCGAATATTTAACCTATATTAGAGGTTCTTCAACTATTCAAATATGGTTAAACGTGACCGAAATATTGACAATACCGGAAACTCCCAGGGTAAAAATACAACCATCAAAAGGTTGGAGCAGACCACATTTAAGTTACGGGCCCTATTGAATGTTACTCTCGCTATTAACGAGAACCTTTCTCAGGACGAGCTGTTGCAACGATATGAAGATATGTTGCATAAAGACCTTAACATTGGTAAACTGCTTCTGTTTAAACTTGGTGAAAACTGGAAATGCATTTTAAACAGGGGTTATGATGAAGATTTCGTTTCAAATATTGATGTCGTAAAGGATCTTCTTCAATACGATGAAATCTCTTTCGAATGGGGAAACACGAAACATACTCTTGGAACTTATGATATAGTCGTTCCTGTTCAACACAAAGGTAAACCAATAGCTTATGTTATAATTGGTGATGTTGACGAAGATAGTGAAGGGGTAAGTCCAATTATCAAGCACCTTAACTTTATCCAGACTTTATCGAATATACTCATCGTTGCTATTGAAAACATGCGCCTGTTTAACCAGAGCCTTCGCCAGGAAGCTATGCGCAAAGAGCTTGAGCTTGCTTCTAAAATGCAAAGTATGCTTATACCAAATTCCAGTATTCTTCCAAAAAACGATAGGGTTTTCATGACTGCCTTTTATCATCCGCATCTTGAGGTGGGAGGCGACTATTACGATTATGTGCCGTTGGGTAAAGATGAGTTTGGGTTTTGCATATCGGATGTGTCAGGCAAAGGAATTTCAGCAGCATTACTTATGTCTAATTTCCAGGCAAACTTAAGAGCTTTGTTTTCTCATGAGATATCTCTTCCAGCTCTTATAGAGAAACTTAACGAACGAGTTATTAATTCAGCAAACGGAGAAAAGTTTATCACTCTTTTTATTGCTAAATATAATTTTAAAACACGCGAGCTTGAATACATAAATGCCGGCCATAATCACCCCATTATGTACAGAAAAGATATTAATGAACTAATATATCTTGATAAGGGGTGTGTGGGAATAGGTATGTTAGATGAAATACCTGTAATAAGAAAAGGTTCTATAACCGTTGAAGGCCCGGCAAAAATTCTTTGTTATACCGATGGGTTGGTAGAACTGATGGATGGTAAAGGGGTTTCGTTTG
>JAHEEB010000173.1 GCA_024640925.1 Bacteroidota bacterium
TAGGGAATTGGGACACTGTCCGGGTATTGAGAATTACTCGCGTTATTTTGATGGCCGTTTGCCTGGTTCACGTCCTTTCTGTTTGCTTGATTATTTTCCAAAGGATTTTCTAATGATCATAGATGAAAGTCATGTTACATTATCTCAAATCAGGGCAATGTTTGGGGGCGACCACAGTCGAAAACAGACACTTATTGAATATGCTTTTCGTTTACCTGCAGCAGGTGATAATCGTCCTTTAAAATTTGAAGAATTTGAAACCCTCACCCCTCAAACCATCTATGTTAGTGCTACACCGGCTGATTATGAATTGGAGAAATCGGAGGGTGTTATCGTAGAGCAGGTAGTAAGACCAACCGGTTTGCTCGATCCGATAATTGAAGTCAGGCCCAGCACTAACCAGATTGATAACCTACTAAAGGAAATCAATGCGAATGTGCTCAAGAAAGAGAGAGTTCTTGTCACAACCTTAACAAAGCGCATGGCTGAAGAACTTACAAATTATCTAGTCAGATTTGACATAAAATGTAGGTATATACATTCTGATATAGATACGCTCGAACGCATCGAAATTCTAGAAGGATTAAGAGTTGGGGTATTTGATGTTCTGGTTGGGGTTAATTTACTGCGCGAAGGTTTGGATTTGCCCGAAGTCTCTCTGGTGGCAATTATCGATGCTGATAAAGAAGGTTTTCTGCGTTCGGAAAGATCGTTGACGCAAACAGCCGGTAGGGCTGCCAGGCATCTGAATGGCAGGGTAATTATGTATGCCGATAAAATAACCAATTCGATGCAGAGGACTATCGATGAAACCAACCGCCGAAGGGTAAAACAATTGCATTATAACGAGGAACACAATATTACACCACAACAAATTATTAAACCCATAACAAGCATTATGGAAGGGGTGCGAAAGGTTTCAGGTGAACCATATGCCTATACTGAACCAATTGAGCCTGATATTGCGGCAGATCCTGTTGTTCAATATATGGACAAAAACGGACTTGAAAAAGCGATTGATATGGCGAGAAAGAAAATGGAGAAAGCAGCCAGCGATCTTAACTTTATTGAAGCGGCACAATATCGAGACGAAATGTATAAATTGAAAGAACTGATGGAAAACAAAAAATAAACCCGGAAAGAATCTCTCCCCGGGTATAAATTTTTCAGAAATATCCTTATATCTAGCCTAGATATCCTTTAAGCAATTTGCTTCGGGATGTATGACGAAGACGGCGAATCGCTTTTTCCTTAATTTGTCGTACACGCTCACGTGTTAGTCCGAAGCGTTCACCGATTTCTTCAAGGGTCATTTCCTGCATCCCTATTCCAAAAAATAATTTTATAATATCTCTTTCTCTTTCAGTTAATGTAGAAAGAGCTCTTTCAATTTCCCTGTTCAAAGACTCACAAATAAGCTGTTTATCGGCCTTTGGCGAATCATTATTAACCAACACATCAAGCAAACTGTTATCTTCGCCTTCAACAAAAGGAGCGTCGACAGATACATGCCTGCCAGAAACACGCAGTGTATCAGCAACCTTTTCTTTTGGAATTTCAAGAGTCTCTGCTAACTCCTCTGGAGTAGGAGTCCTTTCATTTTGCTGTTCAAATTTATTAAAAGCTTTATTAAGCTTATTTAACGAACCAACCTGATTAAGCGGTAGACGCACAATACGTGATTGTTCAGCTAAAGCTTGCAAAATCGATTGACGAATCCACCAAACAGCATATGATATAAATTTAAACCCTCGTGTTTCATCAAATTTTTCAGCTGCTTTGATCAAGCCAAGGTTGCCTTCATTAATCAAATCGGGCAAACTAAGTCCCTGATTCTGATATTGTTTGGAGACAGATACAACAAAACGAAGGTTTGCACGTGTAAGTTTTTCCAACGCTTCACGATCACCTTTCTTTATGCGTTGTGCAAGCTCAACTTCTTCTTCAACTGTAATAAGTCCCTCTTTACCAATCTCCTGCAAATACTTGTCAAGCGAAGCACTCTCTCTATTTGTAATCGATTTTGTGATCTTTAACTGTCTCATCGTACCTTCATTAAAATTTTCCGCGAATTTATATTATTTACTATTCAATTCAAGATTATTATTAATCTAAAAACTACAAAAATTCCGACAAAGATTACTCTCAGCTTTTGTAATTTATTTTAAACCAAAGGCATAATATGCTACAACACCATTTGGATATATTCCCTCAATGTATACGCCGCCTTTTACTTCTCCCAGGAGGCGGTTTACATCTTCCACAGAATTAACTTCCTGATTGTTAATACGTGTAATTATAAAACCCTCCTGTACACCTTCTGTCCTGAGTTTACCAGCTGAAAGACTAGTAATTTTAACACCATTGGTTATTCCGAGTTTGGTTTTTTCTTGTTTTGTAAGTTCTTCAAAGTGTGCCCCGAGCAATGAATTAAATTCCCCAGATTTTACAATACTGGTACTCCCTTGCAGGTTACGTAAAGTAGCTTCTAATTGTTTCGTTTTATCATCTCTTTTTACAGTAACCAATATTTTATCATTCGGACGATATTTACTGACTTGTTCTTGTAATTCCGCGGGGCTGTTAATATTCACACCATTAATAAATGTAATTACATCTCCAACTTCGATTCCCGCATCTTTGGCAGCACCATCGGTTCTTACTTCGGTTACAAGGACACCTTCAATTTTTTTTATGTTTTTTTCCTTTGCAAGCTCAGCGGTAACCTCCTGAATTGAAACACCAAGAATAGCGCGCTGTACAGTGCCAAATTCAATAAAATCTTTAACAACCTTTTGTACTATTGAAACCGGTACAGCAAAGGATATACCAGCATAACCCCCTGAAGGTGATATAATGGCAGAAGTTATACCTACCAGTTCGCCTTTCACATTTACAAGGGCACCGCCACTGTTACCTCTGTTTACGGCTGCGTCGGTCTGTATAAAAGATTCCATTCTATACTCATCCTGAATTATTCCAATATTCTTTCCTTTAGCACTTACAATACCAGCTGTAACCGTTGATGTAAGATTAAACGGGTTTCCAACAGCTAGTACCCATTCCCCCACCTGGAGTTGTTCACTATTTCCCCACAAAACGTATTGTAAATCTGTCGCCTTTATCTTTAACAATGCCAAATCGGTACTGGGATCAGTTCCTATAATTTTAGCTTCAAACTCGCGTTTATCATTAAGAGTAACCGATATTTGTTTGCTTCCTTCCACAACATGGTTATTTGTTACAATGTATCCATCGCTTGAAATTATAACACCTGAACCAAAACCAACAACAGGCTGAGTCTGATGTTCACCATAGAAAAACTCAAGAATAGGATTGTATGATTGTGCCTCCGACTGTGTTTTAACATGTACAACTGCTTCTACCGAGTGCTGAGCGGCTGCAACAAAATTAAAACTATCTATTCCTTCAAGCGAAAGTCCGGCAAAACCAACAGGCTGATTAACAATAGCCTGAATCACATCCCTTTTCGGAGAGATAAATTTTGAGTATATAAAAACAGCGATTAAACCTCCAACAACAGCAATTAGTAAGGATGTAAATATATTTTTTATTTTCATGCCTGGAATAATTAGTTCATTCTGTTAATGACTGATCGATTTGCAAGTGCAAATATATACTGAAAAGAAAAAGCAAAGGTTTTTTATTTCGGGAATAATTTTTCTATAATCAAATGAATTTACAACTAAATGTATTTTGTAGCCTCCCGATAGCTTAATCCTGATAATTCGATTTTAGTTATAAAATTCCTCACCCAATCAGGGTTTGTCTTAGAATATTCACGCAATATCCATCCAATAGCCTTACGAATAAAAAATTCTTTTGAACTGGCAAGTTGTCCGATATAATCCGAAAGGATTTCAACATTGGTAGTATTTTTATATTTCAACTGAAACAACAGTGAGGAACGCTGCAACCATATATTTCCAGAATCGATCCATTTTCGGGTTATAGGATTAATTTGTTCAGGATAAACTTTAAAATAACTTCCACAAGTTGATGATGCTAATCCATCAACTGAATCCCACCACGATTTGTTAATAATTAACTTTTCTATTTTATCAATATCGGTAATTTCAAATTTCTTCTCAAACTTCATTAAAAGATCCACAGCAAAGTACTGAAATTCACGTTGAGAGAATTCCCACAATTCAAATAGAACAGGAAATAATTTTTCTCTTGATGGTAATCCATTTTCAATTAAAAAGTCTTTTTGAATTGACCTCCTGGTCTTCGTATCAATACCAAAATAAGGAAACAATCCCTTCATATAGTTCTTCATCCAAACGGCACGTTGAAGATCAGCTGATTTCTCGAACTCTTTAACTAAAGGATCCAGATAGTTCATTTTATTTATAATAGTTTCCTAATTGTTTTTTAAAGGAGTTTTGATTGTATTCATTAATTTTAGTTATAATACTTTCTATCTCGGTATTTCTGGAAGTTATTTCCATATCGGTAAGATTAGCTGAGGATTTATAAACGATTTTATCAATCTTGTAACCATCCGGGTCGAGAGACATTACGGCTGCAGCATCGAATTCGTCAAACACAATAATGGAAGGCAGATTATTTGAAGAATAAGACATTATCGACTCAAAAACCGCACTACTAATGTACTTTATTTGTGCATCTCCAAGATAATTTGCTCCCAAAATAACTTTAACCAGGTCGATTTTGGCTAGTATATTATTTTTTCCTTCTTTCTTTAATTTGTTATATTCTTTCTGTGATGTCTCCATAAAAAGAGTTAGATAGGAATCGGGCAAACTCTTCAGATCACCAGTTGTTCCGGACGAAAGTCTTCGGTTATATTCTTTTTGGGCATTTTTTTGTTCATATGGAATATAGTAAGTCCAATTCTTAGTCCGTTTATAAGAATCGGTCATAGGATTTGGTTTCCAATCGGAGTCAGGTCGAATCATAAGTGGGGCTTGTAAATTTAGCTTTTGGGTTTCCAGAGCATATGCAATACAATTAGTAAAGTGAATCCATCCACCCCCAAGGTATGCATTCAATGAACTCCATAGAGTTTTCTGGTTTGAATGAATCAGCGTGTCTTTAGGCAAGTTGGCAGAATATTCTAACCCCGGATTTACCGGATAAAAGATATAATCAGTACTAAACTCCTGTTTTGAGTTAGTAACATGGAATACATTTTTTATATCGTAGGTATAATTTGAATCGTTGGCGAGTTTAAGATAAATCTGGTAGTCTAGTTTCCAATTCATCTCAGAAACCTGCGATTTTGCAACCAAAACAAAAGCGCTCAAAATCAACACAAGACATTTTCTGTTCATGATATTCTACTTTTTATAAAGCATTTTGATATTTCTTTCTTGTAGCTTTCATCTTCAGTTGAAACCGCCGGTGAAAAATTCAGTATTAACTTTGTTAAGGCCATAGATATCTTTATTATAATAAATTTAGAAACTCTATTGGCTTGACAAGGATAAAAAAATGCCGCAAGAAGCGGCAATTTTTTATTAACTTATATTTTATGCGTCAATTTTCGCATATCTTGCATGTTTCTCTATGAATTCGCGACGTGGTGGAACATCGTCGCCCATTAACATAGAAAATATGCGATCGGCTTCAGCTGCGCTATCTATTGTTACTTGACGTAATGTTCTGTGTTCCGGATTCATTGTTGTATCCCAAAGTTGTTCTGCATTCATTTCACCTAGACCTTTGTAGCGTTGAATATGGGCACCCTCTCCGAATTCACTCATAATTTGCAGGCGTTGTTCCTCAGTCCAACAATACCTCTGTTGTTTGCCTTTCTTAATCAAATATAAAGGAGGTGCTGCAATATAAAGGTGACCCTTGTTTATGAGATCCTCCATATACCTAAAGAAGAATGTCATCATAAGTGTAGCAATGTGGCTACCATCGACATCGGCATCAGTCATTATAATAATCTTATAATACCTGAGTTTTTCAAGATTAATAGCCTTTGAGTCATCGACAGTACCAAGAGACACACCTAAGGCAGTAAACATATTTTTTATTTCTTCGTTTTCGAAGATTTTATGTGGCATAGCCTTTTCAACATTCAATATTTTACCTCTTAAAGGCATAATAGCCTGAAAATGGCGGTCGCGCCCCTGTTTAGCAGTACCACCAGCAGAATCTCCCTCTACAAAGAAAATCTCAGTGGTTACAGGATCTTTATCAGAACAGTCAGCTAGTTTGCCAGGTAATCCGGAACCGGAAAGCACATTCTTTCTCTGAACAAGTTCACGTGCCTTACGAGCAGCATGACGAGCCTGGGCAGCTAATATGACTTTATTAACAATAGAACGGGCATCTTTCGGATTTTCTTCAAGATAAGCTCCAAGCATATTGCTGACAGCAACATCAACAACACCTGCAATCTCACTATTTCCAAGCTTTGTTTTTGTTTGTCCTTCGAACTGGGGTTCAGCAACTTTAACAGATAAAACAGCTGTAAGTCCTTCACGAAAGTCATCTCCATTAATATCGAATTTAAGTTTTGCTAACATGCCCGATTTCTCTGCATAAGCTTTTAGAGTTCTGGTAAGTCCCCTTCTGAAACCTGCTAAGTGGGTTCCACCTTCAACGGTATTAATATTATTTACATAGGAATGAATATTTTCGGAAAAAGATGTATTATAATGTAATGCGATTTCTACCGGTACCTCATTCTTTTCTGTTTCGATATAAATAATTTTGTCAATTAGCTTTTCGCGGTTCTGATCAAGCATCTCAACAAATTCTTTTAGCCCATCTTGAGAATAGAATGTTTCTGTAAGATGTTTACCGGGGCCACCACCATTATCTTCAAGCTCACGCATATCGGTAATAGTAAGCGTAATGCCCTTGTTCAGGAAGGCTAATTCTCTCAAACGAGTGGCTAAAATTTCGTACTTGTATTCAACTAACATAAAAATTTCCTTATCTGGCATGAAGGTAATGGTTGTTCCCTTCTTATCTGATTCGCCAATAGTCTTTACATCGTAAAGGGGTTTGCCTTTTTCATATTCCTGTTGAAAGGTTTCACCATCGCGGTTAACCGTAACGGTTAAATGCGATGATAAGGCATTAACGCAAGATACTCCAACACCATGTAAACCACCGGAAACTTTATAAGAATCCTTGCTAAATTTACCCCCGGCATGCAAGACAGTCATAACAACCTCCAGGGCAGACTTCTGTTCTTTTTCATGGAAATCAGTAGGGATGCCTCTTCCATTGTCAATGACTGTAATGGAATTATCGGCATTTATAATAACATCAATATTCGAGCAGTAGCCTGCAAGAGCTTCATCGATTGAATTATCAACTACTTCATAAACCAGGTGATGTAATCCTCTGGCACCTATATCGCCAATGTACATTGCAGGCCTTTTACGCACTGCCTCAAGTCCCTCAAGTACCTGAATACTATCCGCTGAATACGCATTCTTACTAACTTCTTTTTTTTCGCTCATAATTGAAACTGTTACTAGATAAAAAACAAATACCCATCATCAATCAAATATGATGTATGGATTTATAATAAACCGGAAATGAACTTTGAATCCTTTTTCCA
>JAHEEB010000881.1 GCA_024640925.1 Bacteroidota bacterium
CCCATAAGAAGAATTACCAAACTCTTCCATAAAATTTTTGATGTAGTATTAAATAAAATATTTTTAATTGCCATATTGGTTTATAATATCTTTAAATAGTTTAAAGTGACTAAATATACTCCAACACACCCCCGAATTTCATTCACAATCTTTATCGGGCAGGCTAAAATAAAAAGTTGCCCCTTTATCTGGTTCTCCTTCGGCCCAACAACGTCCGCCATGCCGGGTTATTATTCTGTTAATATTGGCCAAACCTATGCCAACTCCTTCAAAATCCTGTGACCTATGGAGACGCTGAAAAACACCATACAATTTATCGGCATATTTCATATTAAATCCTGCACCATTGTCTTTTATAAAGAAAACAATCTGGTTTTTCTCAGCAAAACTGCTTATTTCAATAATAGCTTTCTCCCTTTTTTGGGTATATTTAATAGCATTTGATATTAAATTCATCCAAACCTGTCCCAGAAGCTGGAGATCGCCTAAAGACTCATGAAGCTTATCAATTTTTATATCAACCGAACGTCCTTTCAATTCATCGTTGAAAAGATTAATTGCACGTTGAATTAATAGCGTAGTATCTATTCTGTTTTTTTTTAAGGGAACACGATTAAACCTGGAAAAGGAGAGCAGCCCATCAATAAGTTTCCCCATATCTTCAATAGAATCAGTTACAGTTTTCAGAGTACCAAGATCGTGTTCTGTTAACTGAACTTTTTTTTCTTCAATAAAAATATCAATAAATCCACTTATATGTCTCAATGGAGCACGCAAATCGTGAGATACGGAATAGGAAAATGCTTCCAGTTCCTTGTTGGCTGTTTCGAGTTGAATTGTACGTTCAATAACCCGTTGTTCGAGTTCCGTGTTAAGTTTTTGAATAGCTTCTTCGGACTGTTTGCGTTCAGTTATAACTTCGAAGATTGCAATAAAGAATTCTTTTTTCGGACTGTATACAGTTACTGAATACCAATCGTTAAGAGATTTTAGATACATTTCAAAGGTTTCTGCTATTCCTGTCAAAGCAACCCTTCCATAGATTTGGAATAAATTTTCATCAGATTCCTTTATACCTGGAACTAATTCGGATACGGTTTTCCCAATTACATTTTTCAAACCTGTTAGATTTTCGAAGGCTTTGTTTACATTAAGGTAAACGAAATCGATTGGAAGATTATTTTCGAAAATCATCCTGCAATATGCAAATCCATTTAGCATATTTTCAAAGAGAGAACGATACTGTTCTTCACTTTCCTTAAGTATTTTTTCTGCTTGTTTTCGCTCGGTTATATCAATGGAGTAACCTGCCAGGTACGTCGGTCTGCCTTTAATAAAAATCGGAAATTTTATGGTTGTATAGTAGCGCCCATTGAGTTCCTCCTCAATAATTAATTCTTTACCTCCATTTAATATTTTCTTATCATCTATCACCATGCTTTTGGCCAATTCCGAAGGAAACAGTTCGTCCATGTTTTTGCCCAGGATTTCCTCCATTGGTTTACCAAGCATAGATTCAAAATTTCTGCTCAATCTTATTGCCCTGATATTCTCATCTTTGAAGAATACATAAATAGGACTATATTCCATAAAGTTTCTGAAGATTTCCTCATTTTCGCGTAAGGCTTGTTCTGCCCGTATTCTTTCAGTAATATCCAGAAGTGAAGCAATACTTTTGGTAGTGCCAGGAATAATATCAACTGAGATTAATATATTTCGTATATCACCTTCTCTATTTATAAAATTAAATTCGTATTGTTTTAATTCAGCATTTTTATTTTCCCTTCTTAATAAGTGTTGTTGTTTCATCCTGTCAAAGTCTTTATTTGCAATAAATTCCTTCAGGTTTTTCTTTCCTTCAATCTCTTGTTTCGAAAACTTTGAAAGCTTTTCAAATTCAGCATTGGCAATGCTTATCATTGCGTTATTTTCAATTATAACTGTGGCAGTTCCTGTATTTTCAAAGACAATACGATAAAGTTCCTCACTTTTGCGCAGAGCTTCTTCAGCAACTTTTCGTTCCGTAATGTTAAGAATTATGGCAAGAATTACTTCATGGTTTTCGTATTCAATTATTTGCAGATGAACTTCAACCGGATACAAACTTCCATTGGCACGGCGATGGTTTGTGTAGAAAACAATCTGTTCCTGTTCATGTTCTATTAAAGGCTTAATTACCTGTCGAAATAACGCTTCTGTATAGTCTGGTTTTAAATCAATTGGAGTCATATTTCGAATTTCAGCAAGCGTATATCCAAGATTTTTTAATGCTCCCTGGTTAACATATTCGAATTTCAGGTTGGTTGAATCGAAGATATAAATCTCATTGAGACTTGACTCGATAATGTGTAAAAGCCGAATATGACCTGCTTCAATCAACTTACGTTCAGTAATATCATTAATAACAGCAATGCGTGCAGTATGACCTTCATAAGTTAATCCATGAGAATTCACTTCAATGGTAATTTTTGTACCATCCTTTTTTATATGATGCCATTCCCCAGCATAAGCCAGACCTGATATTTTTTTTGCCAGATGAATAATTGCTTTTTTTTCGTTTTCGGGATATAGCTCTGTAAGCACCATGGTTGAGATATCGGTTTTTGAATATCCATAATGGTTTACAAAAGCATCATTTATTGCAAGTATTTTCAGGGTTCCCAGTTCATAAATTAACATAGGTACAGGGTTCTGTTCAAATAAAAAACGATAACGGGCTTCGCTGTTTTTTAATTTTTTTTCAGCATTCTGGCGTTCCGTAATGTCACGCATACTTCCTATAATTTTTATAGGAT
>JAHEEB010000174.1:0-7134 GCA_024640925.1 Bacteroidota bacterium
TTTGGTCCGAAAAAAGCAATTTCTATAGGAGCTTCTTGTGGATCCCCGTTTCTAAACTCTTTAATCTCCACTCGTGCCCCGGGAAAACAATTAAGTTCTTTCTCCAAACTTTTTAAGAAATCAGGGGTTTTATCCTTATCATATTCTCTCAATTGAACAAAGAGTTGTGCAAAGTTAGTTTGTTCGTTTTCCTGCGTAATGTTGTAATAAACCGTAGGATTGCCTTTACCAACATTGGTGCAAAAATTTAACACTTCTGCTTTTTTTGCCAATATCGATTCTACACCAATAGTAATACTGTCAGTGTAAGTCAGGGTTGTCCCTGGCGGAGTTTCGATATTAATAAAAAGCTGGGGTTTTTCAGCCTTTGGAAATAAACTGAACCCTACAACAGGCAATAGCATTAAACTTCCTGCCACGGCAACAATTGATATAAGAATGGTCGATTTCGGATATTTCAATCCTATTATCAGCAATTTCTCATAAGGTCCGTTGTTTACCTTATTAAGCAAACGCAAAAAATAATTTTCTTTTTCAAATTCTTTTTCTTTCAGAAAACGTGAAGCAATGAAAGGAGTTAGGGTAAATGAAACAAACAACGATGCCAGTAAAGTAAATACAATAGCAAGTGGAAGGCTTCTGATAAACTCGCCATCTCCGCCGGGCAGCATTATTACCGGAATAAAAGCAACAATCATTGTTGCAGTGCAGCCAATTACAGCCCAACTTATCTGCTTGACAGCTTTAATGGTAGCCTCGTATCTGTTGTAGCCTTGTCGCATAAGGCGGGTTATGTTTTCCACTACAACAATAGAATCGTCGACAAGCAATCCTAAAGAGATTACCAAACCAACTATAGATAATTGGTTTAAAGAGTTGCCTGTCAGGTGCAAAGATATCAATCCAATCAGGAGAGATGAGGGAATTGCTATCATCACTATTATCGAAGCCCTTGTGCCAAGTGGTAGAAGTGTAAGAAGAATAAGCAAGATTGCAATCCCAAAATCTTCATATAAACGGTTAAGTCGCGATTCTACATTTATTGATTGATCAAATGCTTTTTCAAGTTTAATCGATGAGGGTAGAATGTTTTTAAATGAATCTACATTTTTATCTACTGCTTTTATAACTTGTAGAATGTTTGTTCCCTCTTTCTGGTTTGCCGTAATAAAAATTGCTTTTTTACCCTGAAATCGCCCTATATGGGTTTGGTCAGCATAATCGAATGTAACATCAGCCAAGTCTTTCAGATAAACAATATTACCATTTCCGACATGAACAATTGTGTTTTTGATATCATTAAGAGATTCATAATTTCCCGCTGTTTTTATATTAAACTTACGGTTACCCATTTCAAGGTCACCACCGGGAATATTGGCATTGTTACTTTGGATAGCCATGAAAACATTGTTCAGAGCAATGCCTTTTTGTGCCAACTTTTGTAAATCAACTTCTATTCGGATTTCCTGTTCTGGAAAGGCAGATATTTCAACCTTTTTTATCGACGGTGTCTTTTCAATTTCTTTTTTCAATCTTTTGGCCTGATTTTCCAAATCTTTGTAGGAGGTATTTTCTGAAACCAGTGCATATTGTAGTATGTTTACATTATTTGTTGACCATCTGTAAACATCAAAACTATATAAATCCTGTGGGAGTTTGCTACGAATATTACTTACCTGACGCAGAACTTCTTCGTATTTTTTATTGTCGTCAGTAGAACTGAATTCAACACCCACCATGGCTACTCCATCGTTTATTGTGCTGGCCAGGTAGTCTATATCTTCAAGTTCGTTAATGGCTTCTTCCAATGGCTCAACAACGAGTTGTTCCATATCATTTGGACTGGCACCCGGGTATACTGCAACTACATAAAAATAGCTAATATCAAGGGAAGGGTCCTCACTTCGAGGCATATTAATAAAAGAATTAACTCCAAGAATCGCAATCATTAAGAAAACAGCAATGGTAAGCTGGTAGTTTTTTATGGCAAAACGCGTAAGCATGATAATCTTTTTTATTTAACTGTTTGTTGAAAAAATTCAAAAATTATTGGACAATATTCACTTTCAATCCATCTTCGAGATATGATGATCCTGTAGTAATAACCTGTCCCATTTCATTTAGGGGTTCCAGAACTGCAATTTTTTCATTTTGTATATATGCTATTGTTACAGCAACTTTATGTGCAGTTGTGTCTTCAGACTGAACGATGTAGACATAACCATTATTTCCATTGGCATCAGTTAAAGCATTGGGTGGAACAAGAGTTACTATTTGGCTGTTTTTGCTTTGAATACTAACCTTAGCAACCAATCCATTAATAAAATTATCTTGATTTTTAGTAATCTTTAGTTCCACTTCAAAAGTACCACTCATGGCATCTGCAATTCCCGAAATACTTGTAACTATAGCGCAGAACAACTGGTTCGGGAACGCATCGAATGCAACTTGCGCAGAATCGCCTTTTTCTATCCGAACTGCATCTTTATCCGAAACGCCGGTTTTAATTACCCATTCATCTTTTCCATTGCCGGCGAAAACTAATAATGGCATGCCAGGGCCAATCATTTCATTTTCCTCTGCTAATTTGGCAACAATTCTTCCGTTCGAAGGAGCTGTGATTTGAGAATAGCGTAAATTAAATTCTGCAATGTTTTTATTTTCCAAGGCAGCTTCGTATGCCGATGTTGCGTCCTGTAACTGGGAAAGTGTTACAACAGTGTCGGCATAAAGATTTTTTACACGGGTTAAATCTCTCTCAGCCTTATCAAAAGCAACTCTTGCTTGCTGAACCTGTGCCAAAATCTCAGTTATATCAAGTATAGCCAGCAATTGTCCTTTTTTCACAAAGTTTCCATTTTCGACATATATTTTCGAAATTATACCCCCCGTTTTAAAAGACAGCTTATTAATCTGTTTTGAACTCAATATACCAGACGTACTTATAGGAACAGTCGCTCTTGTTTCAGATAATGTTTCTGTTTTAACGCATATTGCTTGTTCGTTTGAGAATACTGGCACATCAGAAGTACAGGAAGTAATTAACAAACTTGCTATTACTGAAAACATTAAAAATAGTGTTGTTTTCATGATTTTGATTTTATGAGTTTTGATTTAAAAATAAATTATTCGTATTCAAGAGGATAAGAAGCTGTAATTCGTTCATATTCTGCTTGTTTTACCAACACTTCGAAATAAGATATTTCATACTGAACCAAAGTATTAGTAAGCTGGTTGCGGGCATCAAGTAATTCCAGCAACGATTTCTGACCTTCGGCATATTGCCTGTTGATTACTTTAAAGTATTCTTTTGAACTATTTAGTGATTCAAGGTTTGCCTTTCGTGCCACCATGGCCGATTCCAAGTTATTACGCGAAAGCTGTTCCTGTAAGCCTATCTGTTGCTCCGTTTCAGAAAGCAAGTTTTGTATGGTTGCTGATTGTATAAGGGCTTGCTGAATACGGCTCTTATTTTGAAATCCATTGAAAAGAGTCCACTGAAAACTGATTGTATTCATCACGTATTGCTGGTCGGCACGAAACGAAAGATAATAACCCTGATAACCCAAATCGGTTATATTGCTAATAGTAGGCACTATGTAAGACTTTTTCATTTTCAGAAAGTATTCAGATTGCTTCAAAGAGCTGTTAATTTGCATTAATTCTTCACGGTTCTTCAGTTCGAATGGCTGAACAAGAGTTACCTGCGATTCCTTTATTTCTATCATCGACGAATCGACAACAATAGGTGTCTGAAGGGGTTGGTTCAGAAGAAAATTAAAATATGCAGCTGAGGTCTTCTGATCATTTTCAGCTTTTGTTAGTTGAGCTTCTACCTGGCTTTTCTCAGCCTCTATGCGAAATATTTTCTCCTTTCCGGCCATCTGGTTATTCACCAGCTTTTCATTTACCCTATAGGCTTCGCTAACAAGCTCCATAGCACTATTGTATGCTTCAACTACTTTTAGCGATTGCAGGTACTGTAAGTATGCAGTCTTAATATCCTTTATCAGTTCTCGTTTATAAACCAGCAATTCTGCCTGTGAATACTGAATTGCTTCCTTTTTTATCTTACGATTGTAAAAAATCTCAGCATTTACAAGAGGAACAATAACCCTGACTTTGGTATCGTGATAATCGTTTGGTAGAAACTGTATATTCTGATTGGAAATTTGTGGAAATCCACCTTGTTGCCCCATACCTTCCAGAATCTGGTTTAAAGATGAATAAACAGGGTTAAGTAAATCTCCAATTGGTAAATCTATAGATCGGCCTCCTTTTGCAGAATAGTATTGAGCATCAACACCAACCTGTGGATAGAATAATCCGTTCGCCTCCTTAAGCGCCTGAAGGCAGTTTTCAAGATTAAGTTCCTTTTGTTTCAGAGCCAGATTGTTTTCCAACCCCTGCATTATATATGAATCAAGAACCCTGACAGATTGACCACCAACAGGTAAAAGAATAAAAAGCAAAAGAAATATCCATAAAGTAGATGAATACATATACGAATTCTTGTAAACAGGGAACAAAGTGTTAATTAATTTTTGAAGGGTGCTTCCATTTACAGTACCTCTATCTATGCTAATTTTTTTTCCATTGTTGATAAACTGATTAGCGTTCTGTTTATATGCAACTGATTGTGTCATTCTTCGATTGTTTCCTGGTTTTATGATACATAAATTGAGATAAAAGTATATAGTCCTGTCAGGCTGCATTACAGAATTCCTTTGTAGTGGATAATTTTAGGAATGAAATGGATATAATGTGAGAATTTAATGAGTAAATGTTCTCCTGGCTTATAATTTTTGGTTAAAAGGAGTCATTGGATCTCCTTTATTCTTTAAATAATCATTAAATTTATATCTCTGTCAATCAGATGTAGTAATGAGAATTTGGGGTATTATACTATTATTCATAATCTATTCCTGTTCTAAAACAGAATTGATTGAACCTGCAGGTTTTGAGACAAATATAGTTGCAGACTCTATTGTTTTTGCGGTAATTGGCGATTATGGTTCCGCTGGTGAACCCGAAAAACTTGTTTCGGATATGGTGAAAAGCTGGAATCCTGATTTTATAGTTACCCTTGGTGACAATAATTATGTTGAAGGAAAGCTAAAAACACTCAAAGAAAATATTAGTCAGTATTATAAAGATTATATTTATAATTACGATGCACCTTCGGAGTTTCGGTGCAAAGGTAAAGCGTTTGATGAAGAGACGAACCGTTTTTTCCCAACTCCTGGAAATCATGATGCAAACAATAAAGACAAGCTTATACCCTACTTCAATTTTTTCACCCTCCCGGGAAATGAAAATTACTATAAATTTTGCTGGGGTCCGGTTTGTTTTTTCTCACTGAATTCAGTAACAGGAAATATGGAAGAGCAGAAAATATGGTTAGAACAACAGCTCGCTGAATCTGTGAGCCCATTTAATATCGTTTATTTTCATCATCCGCCATTTTCCAGCGGTCCGCATGGCAATAATGTAAAAATGCAGTGGAGTTTTTATAACCTGGGAATAAATGCTGTTTTTTCAGGACATGATCATATTTACAACCGGATTGAAAAAAAGGGAGAGGGAGGAATGGTTTACATTGTAAATGGATTAGGTGGCAGGACATCAAATGAATGTAACATATCAGCCTTATCTTCTGAAACATTCGACTCCTTCTGTTATGATGTTGATTATGGCGCTATTAAAGCAACAGCAACCGAGGAGAGGCTTGTAGTTGAATTCTTTTCAATAAGTAGTCCTTTGCATTCCATTGACAGCATTGTTTTCACAAGATTAGAGTAAAAATAAATATTTTGTCATTTCATCTGTTTAGCATCCATCCAGTTAACATCTGAATTTTTCAGCGAGTTCCAGATTATTGGTAAGGCTTCGTTTGCTTTGGAGTGTGAATCATGAAAAAGCAAAACACCTTTTCTCCAGAGAAGTATTAACGTTATTACTCTGTCTGCTACCTCTCCAGATGTTATTTTTGCATTCCAATCCTGCGAATCGATATTCCATAACATCACTCGAATGTCATTCTGTCCCAAAAATTCAATCATGTTATCGTTACGTTGCCCGTATGGTGGCCGGAAATATCCGGCTCTGTTATTTTCGGTTATAACGGAATCGATTAAATGTTTAGTGAATGTAATGGAATATTGCCACTCGCTGTATTTAGGATGAACATTATGAACCTTTCCATGTGACCCAACAACCACCGAGTTATATAATTCATTCATCTTTTGCTCAGAACTAGCTTTAAGCCGGGCATTAAAATTATCTCCCAGAACAAAGAAAACTCCATTCATATGATTTTTACTTAATGTGGAAATCAACTTATCCGTATTTCCACCTGATAAAGTAGGTCCATCGTCGAAAGTAAGCAGAAACTGTTTATCACCAAATGTAAAACCATTTACTTCGGAGTTTTGTAATGTAAGAATTTCGCTGGTAACTCGCGGAAACAGAGCTGCAAGCCGCATTTGTTCGTAAATATAACTATCGTAGAAAGCTTTGGCTTCAGTAAACCAGGCTTTCAGGTTTCCCGGAACTGACTTTTCCAGGGAGCTGGCTGCATTAGCCAATCCCTGCCAGTTTATAGGTTTAGGAATTTCAATAAAATTATGAACAGATGTATTGGTTAGGGCATTGAAATTTGACATCAACACTTTCTTTGTTTGTTCCTTCCACAGATTAATTGAAGACATGGATATTTTTTCAACTCCAAGAAATTTTTTAATACTGTCTTCAATCATTATCTGATCACGAAGTTGAAATACATCAATAAAAACAAGCATTTCCATTTTTGATGCAAAATCAAATTCCTCTGTTGAGCTAATCTCATAAGGCCACAAACTGCGATCAATCTTGGCTACTTGCTTGGGACCACCAGCTTTAATCATTGGAGCAATGTTAGAAAATAAAAGAATCAGCAATACGATTTTTTTCATTTGGGCTTGACATTAATAATATTTTGCTCAATGATAAAGGAACAATTTCTTAGTAAATCAGCTGATATTACCTTCCAAGCTTTTCATTCACCCTTTTAATGGCGTTGTCATAAACGGTATTCTGCTTTTGTTGCCTTGCCCATGTATAGTTTTGCAATGCATCTTCCAATTGACCTTTATT
>JAHEEB010000174.1:7144-7567 GCA_024640925.1 Bacteroidota bacterium
GGGCCATGAGCCAAAGCAATAGCTTTGCGGTTAGCCCAGATAGCTTCAGCTTCTCTGCCTAACTTCTGAAAAGAAAGTCCAAGGTTACTATAAGCTTGTCCGTTATTCGGATCCAACTCAATAGCTTTCTGATAGTACTCTATGGAAGTTTCCAGGTTGCCTGCATGATAAGCATCTTCGCCTTGTCTGTTAAAACTAACAGATTCCTGAATATCTTGTTGAGATATAATAGCTTCTCCCGAAGTATTTTCTTCTCCGCGGTATTCTTCAAGCTCAGTACCAACAGCTTCCCAGGTTGATGCATTGCTGAATTTGTTTATATCGACAAAATTGCCGCTTTCATCAATCATAAAAACAATCCATACATTACCTTCCTTATATCCACTGGGTACCGAATAGGTTTTAATGAGAGTATTTCCAATA
>JAHEEB010000175.1 GCA_024640925.1 Bacteroidota bacterium
TCCCTCATTAGCCATGTTAGAAGGCAAGTCTTCACCAAAATGGGAATATACCTATGGACTGGTAGATTTATCCTTTCTTCATTTATGGAAAGCAACCGGGAATAAGAAATATTATGATTATGCCCGTGGATATGTCGATTATTTCATAGATAGTAATGGAATAATTGCTACCTATGAAAAAAACGAATACAATATTGACAGGGTAAATTCAGGAAAAGTATTATTTACTTTTTATAATGAGACAAAAGAGCAAAAGTATAAAAATGCTCTCGATACACTCCGTCAGCAATTAAGAGAACATCCCCGGACAAATTCAGGTGGTTTCTGGCATAAAAAGAGATATGAAAACCAGATGTGGCTCGATGGTCTATACATGGGCGCACCCTTTTATGCACAATATGCTAAAGAATTTAACGAACCAGAAAGTTTTAACGATATTGGCCATTGGATTGTTCTGATGGAGAGGGTTGCACGCGATCCAAAAACCGGGTTGTTATATCATGGTTGGGATGAAAGTAAAAAGCAACAGTGGTCGAATCCGCAAACTGGTCAGTCTTCGAATTTCTGGGGCAGAGGTATGGGTTGGTACGGAATGTCCCTTGTCGATGTACTTGATTACTTTCCACAAGACAATGCATATCGCGATAGCATTCTTGCCATTATTAACCGCATGGCCGAAGCCATTGTTAAGGTTCAGGATCCCGAAACCGGCTTGTGGTATCAGGTATTGGATCAAGGCAAGCGCCAGGGCAATTATCTTGAAGGCTCGGCTAGTTGTATGTTTACCTATTTTTTGCTAAAAGCCGCTGATAAAGGATATCTTGGTAAAAATTATCTCGTAAATGCGGAGAAAGCATACAACGGTATCATAAATAACATGATTACGGTTGGCCCCGATGGCAGGGTAGTTATTTCACCTGTTTGTGCGGTTGCAGGTTTGGGAGGAGATCCATACCGAAACGGCAGCTATGAATATTATATTAATGAAAAAAAACGAGATAATGATCCTAAGGCTGTGGGCCCATTTATAATGGCCAGCCTTATTTACGAACGGATAAATAATTTGAACAATAAGAAATAATTTAATTTTTTATCGATGAAAATAGTTTCAGCAAGGTTGTATTGGATTGTTGTATTACTAATATGTTGCCAGAACGGCATCTATTCTCAAATAATCCTTGAAGCAGAAAAGGCTTATTACTCTTCTGGTATTGTTGAAAATGAATATTCTGGTTATACAGGAACTGGTTATGTTAATACAGTAAACGCATCAGGAGAATATGTAGAATGGTTTATTAATATTACTGATTCGGTTACCAATAACCTGGATTTTCGGTATGCTTTAGGAAAAGATGAACACCGGACTATGGAAATTTATATCAACAATGTGCTAAAGGATACTATCGATTTCGATAATACAACAACATTCACAAATTATCAATATAAAACCATTGTTGCAAAACTCCACTCCGGTTTGAACAGTATTAAGGCTATCGCTATTAATGAACAAGGTCCGCCAAATATGGACCATCTGCGAATTTATGCAGATACAATTCCACTACCGTTTTTTAAGCTTAGTTTAACTACCGATGGTAATGGAACAGTTACTTCGGTACCAGATATTGATTCAGCACAATACGGAACCAGGATAATAGCCACTGCTACCAATAATCCGGGATATTCATTTAATTCCTGGTCAGGAAGTTTTTCTGAAGGTTCAAACCCTCTCATTTTTATGGTGGACAAAGATTGTTCAATACAAGCCAATTTTGTATTCTCTTTACCTGCATTCCCTGGTGCCGAAGGCTTTGCTCAATTTGTTACCGGAGGTCGTGGTGGGGCTGTTTACGAAGTTACTAACCTTGATGATAGCGGAGTTGGGAGCCTTAGATGGGCTATTAATCAATCGGGTAAAAGAACAATTGTGTTCAGGGTTTCCGGAACCATACATTTAAGTGATGAACTTAAAATTAACAATGGCGACCTTACAATTGCAGGTCAGACTGCACCTGGTGATGGAATAACTTTAGCAAACCAAACATTAACAATCGAAGCAAATAACGTTATAATCAGATATATACGTTCGAGATTAGGAGATGTAGCTCTTGCAATAAATGATGCTTTGAATGGACGTAACCAACAAAATATTATTTTGGATCATTGTACAATGAGCTGGTCAGTCGATGAAATAGCATCGTTTTATGATAATACAAACTTCACCATGCAATATTGCCTGATGAGTGAAAGTCTTTATAATTCCGTTCATAATAAGGGACAACACGGATATACCGGAATTTGGGGCGGAAAAGGGGCAACTTTTCACCATAACTTAATTGCTAACAGTTATAGCCGTAACCCCCGCTTTTGCGGCAGCAGGTACTCGAACCAGGCTAGTTTGGAATTAGTTGATTTTCGGAACAATGTTATATACAATTGGGGTGGAAATAGTGGATATGCTGGTGAAGGTGGCAGATACAATATGGTTAACAATTATTATAAATATGGACCTGCTACCGGTTCAAGTGTTCGCGATCGGATTTTTGAACCTTACCAGGATGATGGTACAAATATGCAGGCAGCTGGAATTTGGGGATTGTTTTATGTGAATGGTAATTATGTGAACAAATACCCGAGTGTAACTGCAGACAACTGGTTAGGTATAGATCCTAATCCATCTTCCAAAGCAAAGAGCGAACTGAAATCGGATACTGAATTTGAAGTTGATTCTGTAACAACACAAACAGCGGAGATAGCATTCGAACATGTTTTGGCCCAGGCAGGTGCTTCTTTACCTAAAAGGGATACACTTGATATGCGCATTGTTCGCGAAGCTATGACCGGCACAACTACCTATGGCGGAACCTATGGTGCAAGTAAAGGTATTATTGATACCCAGACCGATGTTGGCGGATGGCCTGTTTTAAATTCTACAACACCTCCGACAGATACGGATAAAGACGGAATGCCCGATGAGTGGGAAACTGCCCATGGACTTAATTCAAGCGATGCGACAGACAGAAATGGTGATGATGACAAAGATGGCTATACCAACCTAGAGGAATATTTAAATGAACTTGTTGCAGAATATACCTATATCATTCGTCCGCTTAATTTCAATGTTCAGAAAAGTTCCGATTCCATTGTTACAATTACATGGGATGATATGGTTGAAAACGAAACCGGATTCATTATCGAACGCTCTACTGGCAATGGATTTGAAGTAATTGCTACCACATCTGCCAATTCTACTGCTTACCAGGATATTGTTTCGGAATATGGAAAATTCACTTACAGAATGAGAGCAATTAATGCTACGGATACCTCATTTTGCACCGACACAATAAGCGTCAGCTTTATTACATCCGTTAATATGCCGGGCGAAATACTGAACAATGTTTCTATTTTCCCAAATCCTTCAGAAAAGGAATTAAATATTTCATTTAATATCAGTAATCTGAAAGATATTAAAATCGGATTATATGATATAACCGGTAACCTTATTACTGAAATACTGGATGAATCATTCGGTAATCTAACCTATAAGATGAATACCGAAGGGTTTCCTGCCGGAATTTATTACATAGTCTTAGAAGTAGACGGGATAACAAAGCCTGTTAAATTCGTAAAATTATAATATTCTCATATATGTTAAGGGTTTAAATTGGTAAAAGGAAGGATCGAAAAACCTGTGCAAAAAGATCCTTCCTTTGTTTTTACCCTTAAATTATCACATATTTGAATTTCACATCCAATTTTACCTGACAAAGAATGAAACCCATCAATTTTCAAATAAAAAACAACTCTTGTTTTCTTTTTATTTTATTGAGTGCATTGTGTTTTGCATGTTCCTCATCTGTTAATCAGGATAAGGTTTCTAAATCGTATTCATTATCAAAGGTTTGGGTACCTGACAATGGCGATGGTACTTATAAAAACCCCGTTTTGCATTCCGATTATTCCGATCCTGATGCAATAAGGGTTGAGGACGATTATTACATGATATCTTCAAGTTTTAACTGTGTTCCGGGAATTCCAATACTCCATTCAAACGACCTGGTTAACTGGAACCTTGTTGCATATGTGTTTGATAAACAAATGCCGAAAGAGTATTTTAATGTAACCCGCAATGGTCAAGGTGTTTGGGCTCCATCTATACGGTTTCATAAAGGTAAATATTACATATATTATGGCGATCCCGATTTTGGAATTTATATGACAGAATCGGATAAACCCGAAGGTTCCTGGTCTGAACCTGTACTTGTAAAAGAAGGAAAAGGATGGATTGATCCGTGTCCTTTCTGGGATAATGACGGAAAAGCTTACCTTGTTCATGCCTGGGCAGGCAGCAGGGCTGGGTTAAAAAGCATTTTAACTCTTCACCAGATGAGTAAAGACGGCAAAAGGTTATTGGATGATGGGGTAATTATTTTTGATGGTCATATAAATAACTCTACTGTTGAAGGACCGAAAATGTACCAGAAGAACGGATATTACTATGTTTTTGCCCCGGCAGGTGGTGTAAGCACCGGATGGCAGCTTGCATTACGTTCGAAAAATATTTGGGGGCCATATGAATATAAAGTGGTGCTTAACCAGGGAACTACCAATATCAACGGGCCACATCAGGGGGCATGGGTTGATACTAAAACGGGTGAAGACTGGTTTATTCACTTTCAGGATATGGGCGCTTATGGAAGAATTGTTCACCTGCAACCCATGATCTGGAAAGATAACTGGCCATTTATAGGCATCGATAATAATAATGATGGCATTGGCGAACCGGTGAGCAGTTTTAAGAAGCCCGATGTTGGTAAATCTTATCCCCTATGCACTCCACCGACATCCGATGAGTTTAACGCACATCAGATTGGATTACAATGGCAATGGCATGCTAATCCGCTTGCTACCTGGGGATGTCCATCTGGCAATTTAGGATACCTCAGATTAAATGCCATTAGCTTTCCTTCAAACCCTCTTAATTTCTGGTACCAGCCAAATATCCTTTTACAGAAATTTCCGGCGGAAGAATTTTCAATAAGTGCAAAATTTGAATTTCATCCGAATTTCAATGGAGATCAGACAGGATTAATTATCATGGGAGAAGATTATTCGCATATTTCAGTAAAATATAAAGACAATGAATTGATTCTATCTCAGTCATTATGTATCGAAGCCTCTGATAGTTCAAAAGAAGAAATTAAGGAACTGGCAAAACTACAAGAGAATATTTTCTTCCTCAGAGTAGATGTATCAGATGGTGCATTATGCCAGTTTAGCTATAGCAAGGATTCGGTTCATTTTACTCCAGTTGGCTTTCCTTTTAAAGCTAAAGCTGGCCGCTGGATTGGTGCTAAAGCCGGTGTTTTTTGCAAAGGTGATACACTTACAAACAATGCCGGGTATGTGAATATCGACTGGTTCAGGGTTGGTCAAAAATCAGTATTGAGAAATGAATAATCGAATATTGCCCATAAATCTTAGGCTGATTTTATCTCTTGTAATTCTTTCGAATTTTGCCATTATTAATGTTACTGCAACTAAATATGATATTGTTGTAGCAAAAGATGGCAGTGGCAATTTTACAACTATATCCAGGGCCATTGCTTCATTACCGATGTACAATTATGAGAGGGTGGTTATTTTTATTAAAAACGGAATTTACCAGGAGAAGATAAGAATAGAATGCGACTATGTAACATTATTGGGTGAAAACCGCGATAGTACAATTATTGAATATAATTCGCTTCGTAGTGCCTGGATTGCAAACCCGGATTTTATTGGTCCTGCTGTTGTGAATATTCATGCTGATGATATTATTCTTAAAAATCTTACCGTTCGCAATACTCAGCCCGAAATAGGACCTCACGCATTTGCAATTTACGGCACAGGCACCCGAACAATGCTCATAAACTGTTCAGCAATAAGCAAAGGGGGCGACACAGTTTCTCTATGGAATTATGAACATGGTATGTATTACCATTCTGATTGTTATTTCGAAGGAGCTGTCGATTTTGTTTGTCCTCGCGGATGGTGCTACATACGAGACTCTGAATTTTATGAGGTTAAGGAAATAGCTGCATTATGGCATGCGGCAGTGCTAGATCCTAATCAAAAGTTTGTTATTGATAATTGCATTATAAATGGAGTAGATAAATACTATCTTGCCCGTCATCATTACGAAGCCCAGTTTTTCTTTATGGGTTGTACTTTTTCAGGTACTATGGCTGATAAATCAATAGAACATACAATACCAAAAGATTCAAATGGTGTTGCACGTCCTTATTTTTATGGTGACAGGTATTATTTTTACAATTGTCACAGAAAAGAAGGAGACTTCGTCTGGTTTTCCGACAACCTTGATAAATGGCCCGATGGTATAAAACCAGAAAATCTTAATGCATTCAGGACCTTTGACTATAAATGGGATCCGGAAAATGATTCATCTCTGAAAGTAACCGGGTATGAATTGAAAGGCTCTCAGCTTAAACTCAGTTTTAATGAACTTGTTGCTACAAGAGGGAAAGTTTATATTCAGAGTAATACTGGCAAATTACTTGAATATATATCAGGCAG
The DNA here is from genome assembly GCA_024640925.1 of Bacteroidota bacterium. Classification (GTDB taxonomy): domain Bacteria; phylum Bacteroidota; class Bacteroidia; order Bacteroidales; family UBA10428; genus UBA10428. Next base: position 6,574 of record JAHEEB010000175.1, read on the forward strand.
TGGAAGAAATATTTTGTTGTTTCAATCAAATGTTTCTTTAAAGCAATCGGATGTTACAGGTAAGGATGTTTTTTTACACCTGTCGGGCGAAATATATGCTATTCAAGCCAATGTAAATGAAAAGAAACTACCTGCAAAAATAATTTTGGACAAAGAAAAGCAAGGACTATTTTTATCTGAAAAATATTTATCAGAAAAATAGGTATGATGTAAAAAAAAGCTGTAACTTCCGTGTGCGTACACGGAGGAATATTTTTGGTTTAAAATATAGATTTACAATTAATTAACTAGAATAAAATTATAAATTATGAAAGACTTAAGCTTTTCAGATTTGAAGGGTAAAGTATGTGTTATAACCGGAGGAGCCGGTGTAATTGGCGAAGCTTTAGTTCGCGCATTAGGAAAATGTGGTATAAAAACTGCTATTCTTGATATTAATAAGGAAGTTGCTGATAAAGTAGCCGATACAATATCAAAAGAAACAGGAACACAAATTATTGGTGTTTATGCAAGTGTTCTTGATAAAGAATCATTAATAACAGCAAAACAGGTGGTTATTTCGAAATTAGGAAAAGTCGATTTCCTGATAAATGGTGCTGGTGGTAACAATCCTGGTGCAACAACTGGTATTGAACAAATCGAAAAAGAGAATATGAACGATTTGGATAAATCATTTTTTGGTTTAAAAATCGAAGGATTTGATAAAGTTTTTTCATTGAATTTTACCGGAACTCTTCTTCCAACAATGGTTTTTGCTGAAGATATGGTCAAAGGAGGAAAAGGAAATATTATTAATATTTCTTCAATGAATGCGTTTAAACCCTTAACAAAAATACCTGCTTATTCAGCTGCAAAATCGGCAATTAATAATTTTACACAATGGTTAGCAGTACATTTTGCAAAAACCGGCGTACGAGTTAATTGCATTGCGCCCGGGTTTTTCTTAACAAATCAGAACCGTTTCTTATTAACCGACGAGAAAACCGGAGC
>JAHEEB010000882.1 GCA_024640925.1 Bacteroidota bacterium
GTCGAAGCCTTTTCAATTCCTACTTCTTCCATGGAAAAAACACTTTTAGTTGGTGATTATATTCTTGTAACAAAACTATCATATGGTCCAAGGATGCCAATGACGCCAATAGCAATTCCTTTTGCTCACAATACACTACCTAAGACCAAGGCCAGGAAAACATACCTTTCTTCAGTACAGCTTCCCTTTAAACGTTTGGATGGAATGTTGGAAATAAAACGATTCGATGTGGTTGTATTCAATTATCCCGAAGGTGATACGGTAATCAAAGAAATGCCCGATAAAAGTTATTATACAATGATTCGCCAGTTTGGAAGAAAAGCCATAAAGGACAAATATACATTACTTTACAGACCTGTCGATAAACGGGATAATTATATTAAAAGGGTTGTAGGTTTACCAGGCGATACCGTTAAGATATTGCATGGCAGTGCAATTATCAACAATAGTGAGGAACCTCTGTTTGATGGTATTCTGAACAATTATTCGCTTAAAATTCAAGACCCTTCTGATACTCTCATTTTTAAAAAATTGAACATTTCAAAATATGACATCCAATTCAATGAGTACAATTCAATTTACACAATACCTCTAACCAAAAAAGAGTATCGTATGGTAATCGATTCAGGCTTTTTCAAAGCAATTGTCAAGGATGAAAATGTTGATCCAACTTCAATAAATAATCAAATATTCCCTTTCAATGAAAAATTTACCTGGACCGATGACAATTATGGACCGATAATGATACCTTATAAGGGATGGGTTGCGGAATTAACTATAGAAAATCTTCCTCTTTATGAGAGAATAATCACTGCATATGAAGGAAATACACTTCGGGTACATAACAACCTGATTTATATAAATGAAATGATTCGACATACCTATACCTTTAAAATGAATTATTATTTCATGATGGGAGACAACAGGCATAATTCGAACGACTCTCGATACTGGGGATTTGTACCTGAGGACCATATCATTGGCAAGGCAAGGTTTATTTGGTTTTCCGTAGATAAAAATAAAAGTTTCCCTGATAATATTAGATGGAACAAAATGGTTAAATTCATACACTAAATTATACACCTAATTTTTTTTAAAATGATTAAGGAATTCATAAGCAAATACGACAAAAGAACACTTAGGCGTGGAACAATAGCTCTGGTTATTTATCTATTATGGGTAATATGGCTGGGCAATTATTGGTTTTTGCTTGGTCTGCCAATTGTTTTTGATATGTATATTTCAAAAAAAGTAAATTGGTCACCCTGGAAAAAACGTGAAGGAAAAAATTCTGCTGTTGTTGAGTGGATTGATGCACTCATTTTTGCAGTTATTGCGGTAACTATAATTAATATTTTTCTTTTTCAGAACTATAAGATACCAACCGGTTCAATGGAAAAATCGCTACAGATTGGTGATCATCTCTATGTTAGTAAGATAGCATACGGACCTCGTATTCCAATGACTCCGATTTCATTGCCATTTATGCAACATACTATTCCAGGAACCTCTACGAAATCTTTTATTGACTGGCCACGGTGGGATTACAAAAGGTTAAAAGGATTTGGAAAAGTGAAAAGATGGGATCCGGTAGTGTTTAACTTCCCTGAAGGCGACACAGTATGTTTCGAAAAACAAAATGTAAGTTATTATTCTATTATTCGCGACCGTATTGCTGAGCTTAAGTATTTGGATTCAGGTATGAAGAAACCATTACGCTCAGAAAAGGAATATTATGCCGAAGCCAGGAATTATGTCTGGAATAACTATACAGTAATTGTTCGTCCTATTGACAAAGAAGACAACTATATCAAGCGATGCGTGGGTATTGCTGGCGACTCATTACAGATTATTGACGGTGTAATTTATATTAATGGGGTAAAAGAACCTGATGTTGAAGGCAGACAATACCTTAATAATGTTTATACCAATGGAAATGTGATTAATAAACGTACTCTTCAGAAAATAGGTATTTACAATGAAGATATTCATTGGAGCGATGACAGGACAATATTGCAAGTGCCACTTACCCAAAAAATGAAAAAAGAGGTAACCGAAATGAGAATGGTTTCAAAAGTAGAACAGTTCATGTTTGCAGTGGGCGAAGAGTGGCCAAATATGTTTCCAAACGACAATATTCATAAATGGAACCTGGATCAATTCGGACCCATTTACATTCCCAAAGCCGGTGTTACAATTAATCTGAATCTTGAGAACCTCGGATTTTATGAAAGAATTATTGATCAATATGAGAATAATGATTTGGAAGTGAAAGACAGTACGATCTTTATTAATGGCAAACCTGCAACAACCTATACATTTAAAATGAACTATTACTGGATGATGGGCGATAACAGGCATAGCAGTCTCGATTCCCGTTATTGGGGCTATGTACCGGAAGATCATATTATTGGGAAACCAAGATTTATCTGGTTATCATTAAATCAGGATAAAAAATTCCCGGCTAACATTCAATTTAGCAGAATGTTCAGGCCAATACATTAATTTGCGAATAAAAGGTGTATTGTTAAAAACCTGTCAATATTTTACTTTACTGACAGGTTTTTTATTTTTTATTGAATAGATTAGGCTTTTTTCACTAACTCCGCCCTTTAGGGTAGAGCATGATCCACAAAGGATTTGGCTTTAGCCTTGCAAATAACAACTTCTAAATCAGGGCTAATTTTGGGTTATTCTTGATAAGTTAATTGAGATGTGATATTTTATTGATTTTTTGTATTTCTATGGACAAATCCCGGTTTATTTTTTTTATTGAAGATAAAATGGAG
>JAHEEB010000176.1 GCA_024640925.1 Bacteroidota bacterium
TTGTCTTCGAGTTCAATTTCTTTGGCAACTGTAACACCGTCTTTGGTTACAGTGGGGGCGCCGAATTTCTTATCAATAACAACATTACGACCTTTCGGGCCCAGGGTTACTTTTACTGCATTTGCCAGTTTATCCATACCTTTTTTCAACAGGTCACGGGCTTCGATATTGAATTTTATTTCTTTTGCCATATTCTAAATTATTTATTTTGTGTCTGATTAGTTTGATTTTGCGAGAATATCCGATTGTCTCATCATTAAATAATTCTTTCCTTCAATTGTAATTTCGGTTCCTGCATATTTACCATAAAGAACGACATCACCTACTTTTATTTGCATGGTAACATCTTTTGTGCCTGGACCAACAGCAACAACAGTACCCTGTTGAGGTTTTTCTTTTGCTGAATCAGGAATTATAATACCACTTGCTGTTTTTTCTTCAGCAGCTTTAGGTTCAATAAGAACCCTATCTTCAATAGGTGTAATATTTACTTTCGACATTTTTTTAATTATTTATAATTAAACATTTCATTTTTTCGATTTGCCATCATCTAATATTATGCCATTATGATTTTTTACAGAGTTTTGGGTTATTTCAAGACAGTTTTTCAGGCAATTTTTGAAGAATCCATATCTGTTAAAAATAATAAAGTTACATAAAAAACGGATTGTCAGTATATTATATGGTTATAATGCAAAAAAAAGTAATAAAAAAAGGTGTCAGTATATCTGACATACTGACACCTTTTCAAGAAAGAATAATCTAAAATTATTTTTCACCCTGTTTTTCCTGAGCAAAAGGATGATCTGCAGGCATTGCAGGAATGTTTTGTTGAGGTACTGTTTGTTCAGTAGATATCTGACCTTCTGTACGAGGTTTCTTTATATTGGCATTTTTTTCAACAAAAACACTTGAGATAATACTTAACACTAAAAGTGCCGTTGCAAAAGACCAAGTTGCTTTCTCTAGAAAATCGGCGGTTTTTCTTACTCCCATTACTTGTGTAGAACCTGAAAAGTTAGCTGCCAGTCCACCGCCTTTTGAATTCTGGACCAAAACAATCAGGACTAAAAGTACACAAACAATAACTATTATAATCGTAATAAAGACATACATGGCAATTATCTATTATTTGTTTTTATCTATGAGTTTTTTAATTTCTTCAATTTGAGTCGCAAAGTAAGTACTTTTTTCTGGATATTTCAAACATAATTTTTCGTAAGCAAAAATTGCTTTGGCATAATTGCCTTGTTTTAAATAAATACTGGCCAAAGTATCTGTTATCAGATGATCGTGTTCCCTGACCGAATCTTCCGCTTTATTCTTCTGTTCCTCATTTTCACGCAGCACTGGCGTAATTCTGGGATTAGACATGATGAAACTGTCAATAATTGAATTCTTTTTTTTCTGTGTTTCGCTTAATGGTTGGTTTTCTAAAATCACTTGTTCTGCTGGTATACCCTTATTTATAAGCAATAAAATATCCTGTTTCTCTCCTTCTTTTTGTTTTGTAGTATGCGGTTTTTTTTGATTATTCTCTGCAGATGTATCAACTTGTTCGGGTCTGATTTCTTTTAAAGCCTGTTCATCAGTATTTATTTTAATTACCAGATCATCAAGTTTTATACCTTCTCCATACTCTTTCTTAACATTTATTGCAGCACCGAATTCAATTTCATTCTCTGTACTCCTTTTATAATACTCAATTTGATTTGATAAAGTATCTGATATGTTTTCCTGAAGGGTATCCTTTATTTGTTTTTCGTAAAACTTTTCTTCTGTTAGTTGATTTACAGGTTGCAACTCTTGCTGTGACTCTTGTATTGACTCTGCTTCGGTGGCTATTTCTTCTATAGGGTGCAGAAGATAATACAGTATCTTTCTATCGGTAATAAAAGCAGCTGTGTAATTTAGAACAGGTTTAATAGTTTCAGGGGCAATATTATGCAGATTTTTTATCCGTAAGAGTTGTGCAATCTGAAAAAAAGGATATTGTTCTGCCAATAATGTGATGTCAGCTATTGTTGAGTCGTTTAATTCGGAAAGGTTTTCGATATATTTTATTACATCGCTCTGAATCATGTAGATTTGTTTTTACCAGTTTACAAAAGCTGCATTAAAGGTTTGTTCAATCAGATCATTCATAATTTCCTCAGAATATTCAGTTTCAATTGAAGTAAATTCACCTGAATAGTCTTTATAGTAAGAAAATGACTTTTTAAAATCGCTTTTAGAATCTATTGTATTTGAATACGTTACTTCAATAGAAATTGTAAAGCGGTTTTGTATTGTGGTTGATTCTCCTGAGGTAAGTACCTGTGGTCTGTATTCATATGTATTAATTTTACCCGAGAAATCAACATCGCCAACTCCTGTAACATACCTCAACCCTGTGTTTTTCTCAATATATTCCCTCAGGCTTTCAGTAAAATTCTGACTAAATGATGGTTGAACCAATGTTGCCCGGTTTTCGAAATATTGAACGGAAAATGTTTTTAGTTTTGGATCAATGGTAACTCCTCCTTTGGCATCGTATTTCATTGTAAAACAACCTGTTGTAAATACAACCAGAATAAAAAAGTATAGAAGGTTTTTGTTAAATGGTTTCAACATATTAAATAATATTATATTCTTTAATTTTTCTGTAAAGGGTACGTTCCGAAATTCCAAGTTCCTCAGCGGCATACTTGCGTTTTCCATTGTATTTTAGTAAGGCTTTAATTATATACTCCTTTTCCTTTTCATCGAGTGAGAGTGATTCCTCGATTATTTCCTCGGTGTCTTGAATATCTTCGGTATCTCTGGAAGAAAAATTTATTGTTTGTTTTGGTACTTCTTCTCTAATAAAGTTGGCATCCTCTTTATAAAGCTTTTGTATAATTTGAGCGTTGTTGGTATGAATATCTGAACCATCAGCACCTTTTTGAATGATATCAAGAACAAGCTTTTTAAGATCCGTCATATCATTTTTCATGTCAAAAAGGATTTTATAAAGTAGTTCCCTTTCAGAATTGAATGTTTTCTGGTCTATTGCATTGGTATAAAGTGCTGGAAGCTTAGTCTCAGAGTAATCCGGAAGGTAGAGTCGAACTGTTGGTTCGTCAATGAGTCTGTTTGTCTCAATTACAGAAATTTGTTCGGTTATGTTTTTTAGCTGACGAATGTTTCCTGGCCAGCGATAGTTTGAAAGTATTGTTACAGCATTGTCGGCAAGAGAAATGGCAGGCATTCGGTTACGTTCGGCAAAATCAACAGCAAATTTTCTGAACAACAGATGAACATCTTCTTTTCTGTCACGCAAAGGCGGTATGATTATCGGCACGGTATTTAACCTGTAAAATAAGTCTTCGCGAAACTTTCCATCATTAATTGCTTTCGAAATATCTACATTTGTTGCAGCGATAACCCGTACGTTTGTTTTTATTATTTTTGAGGATCCAACTCTCAGGAATTCCCCTGTTTCAAGTACTCGTAAAAGTCTCACCTGAGTAGAAATAGGTAATTCGGCAACCTCATCAAGAAATATTGTACCACCATTTGCAAATTCAAAATAACCCTTTCGACTATCATATGCCCCGGTAAAAGAACCTTTTTCATGTCCGAATAATTCCGAATCAATAGTTCCTTCGGGTATTGCACCGCAGTTTACTGCTATGTAAGCACCGTGCTTTCTTGTGCTGTAATTGTGTATTATTTGAGGAAATACCTCTTTACCAACACCGCTCTCCCCTGTAATCAAAACTGAAAGATCGGTGGGTGCAACCTGAACAGCTACTTCTATCGCTCTGTTAAGTCCGGATGAATTTCCAATTATTCCAAATCGTTGTTTTATTTTCTGAACTTCCATTCTGTAAGAAAAAATGTCAGGTTTTTATTTTTTTTGAGGTCAAAATTTAATCGAAAGCCTAAATATTCTATATTTACAGCAACTGACAAAATTACAATTTTAACTCCTATTTTTGAAAAATATTTGTGATTTTGATTCACATTTAACCATTTTTAAGATCATTTATGTTACAATATCTTGGTATTATTCCTTCGCGATATGCATCAACTCGTTTCCCTGGGAAACCTCTCGCCGACATTAAAGGTAAATCAATGATTCAGAGAGTTTATGAACGTGGTTTAACTGTTTTGAATGAGCTAGTTGTTGCAACTGATGATGAAAGAATTTTCAATGAAGTTATTCGCTTTGGTGGAAAAGCTGTTATGACTTCGTCGTCGCATCAGAGCGGAACAGATCGGTGTTTTGAAGCATTACGCTTAGTTGAAAAAACCTATGACCTCAAATTTGATGTCGTTGTTAATATTCAGGGCGACGAACCTTTTATACAAAGTGAACAGATTCAACAACTTATGGATTGTTTCAAGGATAATGAAATCGACATTGCCACTCTTATCAAAGTAATTGAAGATGAGAAGGTTATTTTCGATCCCAATCGGCCCAAAGTTGTGGTTGATTCAAAGATGAGGGCTTTATATTTCAGTCGTTCTGCGATACCTTATATCAGAGGTTCTGAACCAGGCAAATGGTTGCCTAAACATGCTTTCTACCAACACATTGGTATGTATGCATATCGAAGCAATGTACTGGAAAAGATTACATCCTTAAAGCAGGGGATACTTGAAAAGGCAGAATCATTAGAACAGCTGAGGTGGCTGGAGAATGGGTATGTTATTCAAACGGCAATAACTGAATCTGAAACATATGGAATTGATACTCCTGAGGATCTAAAACATATTTTATCTCTCGATTTGTTTTAGCCAAGCAACCTTTTTAACCGGTTATCTGTCTTTGAATAAGATTCTTTTAATGCGTTAAATTCTTAAAAAATGAAGCTACCTATTTTAAAACGTTCCTTTTTAAAAGGGTTCCTGACAATATTCAGTCTTTCGGCTACAGCTTTTATATTCCAGGCTTGTTATGGTACCCCAAACGATTTTCTTGATGATGCTTGTTTCGAAGGATTTGTTTCGACATCGGATACAAATGAACCAATACCAGGAATTCAGGTTGAGATTAAGGGTTTGGACAGAGTAGATACTACCAATGCTGATGGGAGTTATGTGCTTTTTGCTCCTTTGGATTCTGCATACACCTTGGTTTTTAAGGATATAGACAGTTCGGCAAATGGAAAATTTCTTCAGAAAGAAATATCTATTCGTAATGATTACCGCTCTTGTTACTTAAATAATGTTATTCTGGAAAGTCTTTAAGCTGTCTGATGTCCATAATTCCTAAAACAGTAAAGCGTTATTTCTTTGAGCAATTCAAAGATCACGAAGCAAATCTGCATGAACTCCGTTACCTTTTCTGGGAGTGTACCTTACGTTGTAACCTCAATTGTTTACATTGTGGAAGCGATTGCTCTGTTTCTTCCAAAATCGAAGATATGCCGGCAGAAGTTTTCCTTGCAGAAGCAAAAAAGATAGCAGGTATTTTTAAAGCGGAACTTATCACTATTGTATTCACTGGCGGAGAACCTTTATTGCGCAATGATCTGGAAGATATTGGAAGAGAGGTTAGAAAACTCGGGTTCCACTGGTCGCTGGTTACAAATGGGCTTTTATATACCCCTGAAAGACATAAACGTTTAATGGGAGCAGGAATGGGTGCTGCCACGCTTAGCATTGATGGTATGGAAGAAGATCATAACTGGTTAAGAAACTCAAAGAATAGTTTTTCGGGTGCATTGCGGACTTTGGATTTAATGGTTAATGAACCCCGGCTAAATTTCGATGTGGTAACTTGTGTAAATCCCAGGAATATCAAACATCTAAAAGAAATTGGTGATTTTCTTTCGAAAAAGAACCTCAAATCATGGAGGCTTTTTACTATTGCTCCTAAAGGAAGAGCTGTAAACAATGAGAATCTTAGACTTGATTTCCTGCAACAAAGAGGATTAATGGAATTTATCCGATCCAACAGGATTATTGGTAAGATGAAAGTGTGTTTCAGCTGTGAGGGCTACCTGGGACCATATGAATCTTTGGTAAGAGATGGTTTTTTCTTTTGCCGTGCAGGTATTCATATAGGGTCAATTCTTATTGACGGCGCTGTAAGTGCTTGTCCGAATATTGACAGAACAATGAAACAGGGTAATATTTACCAAACTCCTTTTACAGACATATGGAACAATAGGTTTGAGGATATGCGTAACCGAAAATGGACCAAAACCGGAGAATGTGCCAGCTGTAGCGAATATAATCATTGTAGGGGAAGTGCCATGCACCTATGGGATTATGAGAAGAAAGAACTTATTTTTTGTCATTCAAAAGCATTGTTGGAATAAACCCAAATTTCTATAACGCAATTGATGACAAATCTCTATTCAAAAAAAAGCCCGGTTTAACAGATAAACCAAGCTTTTTTGAATATCATTTAACTATGTTTTATTCTGCAAGACTCTTAATAATACCTCTTTTTGCTCCTTTTATAAAATTCACAATCTCATCACGTTCAATAGAATAAGGACAGTTTTCTTCGATAAATTTCAAGGCATCGCTGGTATTTAACCCACGTTGATAAATCGCACGGTATACTTCTTGAATTTCGTTTATAATTTCATTGCTATACCCTCTTCTTCTTAATCCAACCGAATTTAATCCGGCAAAACTTAATGGTTCCCGGCCAGCTGTAATAAAAGGGGGAACATCTTTACTAACCTTGCACCCTCCTTGAATTATAACATGTTTGCCAACCTTCACAAACTGATGAACCAAGGTTCCAGGGCTTACAATGGCATATTCATCAACTTCAACCTCTCCGGCAAGACCAGAGTAACTTCCTAATATGACATTGTCCTTGATAATACAATCGTGTGCAACATGAGCATATGATTGAACAAGACAGTTTTTGCCAATAATAGTTTTACCTTTTGCTTTTGTACCACGGTTTATTGTTACAAACTCTCTTATAGTGGTATTATCACCAATTTCGGCTGTTGTTTCCTCACCGGCAAATTTTAGATCTTGAGGGATACCAGCAATAACTGCTCCAGGAAAGATTTTACAATTATTTCCAATTCGTGATCCTTCCATAATTACTGCATGGGAACCAATCCATGAACCATCACCAATTTCAACGTCTTTATAAATTGAGACAAATGGTTCTATAACTACATTTTTGCCAATTTTTGCTTCCGGATGTAAATAGATCAATGGATTATTCATATAAAAAAACTTTAAGCATTTTCTTTATTTATTATTGGTTTTTTTGCCAGCTGAGCCATAAACTCTCCTTCCATTACAAGGTTATCGCCCACAAAAATTTCTCCATGTGTCTTAGCTATACTCCTCTTTACAGGTTCCAGTAATCTCATTCGTATATTTAAGGTGTCGCCAGGTACAACTTTATGCTTAAACTTAATATTTTCCAGTTTTAAGAAATAAAGAACATGATTTTCCGGATCGGACACAAAGCTAAGTAAAAGAATTCCGCCACATTGTGCCATTGCTTCAACCAGCAGTACTCCTGGCATAATTGGTTCATTTGGGTAATGACCTGAGAAAAAGGCCTCATTCATGGTAACATTCTTAATGCCACAAACTGTCCACTCA